>NZ_RZOL01000008.1:0-48632 GCF_004022985.1 Mesorhizobium sp. M7A.F.Ca.ET.027.02.1.1
CGGAAGGCGTGACCGCCATCGTCGGCGGCTACTGCTCGGGCGCCGTCTTGCCGACATTAAAGATCTATGGTGACGCCGGCATTCCGTTCGTCATCATCGGAGCGAACTCGACCAAGCTGGTCGCCGCCAATCAGGGCAATGCCTTCCTCGCCAATTCGACCGGCGACATGCAGGCGACGACAGCCGTCGAACTCTTCAAGAAGAACGGCTACAAGAAGTTCGCGTTCGTGGACGAAGGCGATGCCTATTCGTCCGACCTGGCCAAGTTGACCGCCGAAGCTTTCAAGAGCGCTGGCGGCGAAATTGCCGCCAAGGAGACCACCACGGCCGGCGAGCAGGACTATTCGGCGGTCGTCACCAAGATCAAGTCGAGCGGCGCCGATGCTGTCTTCTGGACCGCCTACCATGCCGGTGGCGCTCTGCTCACCAAGCAGCTCCGGCAGGCCGGGTTCCAGGGCGGCATCGTGCTGGGCGACGGCAACAATTCACCGGAATATCTGGAGATCGCCGGGTCGGCCGGTGAGGGCGTGTACCTGTTGTCTCCGCCGACTGTCGACCTCTTGTCCGGCGCCGCCGACTTCAAGGCCAAGTACAAGGAAACCTATGGCCGCGACGCCGGCGCCTATGCGGCGCTCTCCCACGATGTGGGCGACCTGATCGTCGATGCGATCTCGCGGGCCAAGTCGGCGGATCAGAAGGCGATCATCGAGGCGCTCAAGGCCAGCGATTTCAAGGGCCTCGCCGGTGAAATCAAGTTCACCGACAAGAACACGCTCCAGACCTCGAACTTCCGCCCGGTGATTGCAAAGGGCGGCAAGTGGGTGGCTGTCGAATAAAGGCCAGCCGGATTGATGCCGAGGCAGGCCTTGTGGCGGCCTCGGCGTCACCGCCGATTGTCTGGTGCGCCGACGCTGCGCCCAGACAAGACTTTTTCAATTCTGCTCTGGAGCATCAATGACGCTCGACCTGCTTATTCAGCAACTGGTGAACGGTCTTATCGTCGGCTCGTTCTATGCCCTGATCGCGCTTGGCTACAGCATGGTCTTCGGCGTCATCAAGCTCCTGAATTTCGCCCATGGCGACATCTACATGAACGGCGCCTTCGTCGGCCTCATCGTGTTCTCCTTTGTCGGCATATGGGTCGGCAATGGCTGGCTGGGCGTGGTCTGCGCCCTGCTTGTGTCGATGCTGGCTGTCGGCTTGCTCGGCGTCATCATCGAACGCTTCGCCTATCGGCCGATGCGCAATGCGCCGCGCCTCTCCATCCTCATCACGGCGCTTGGTGCCTCGATGGTGTTGAACGGCACGGCACTCGCCCTGACCGGCGGGCGGCATTACGCCTTCAACACCGACCTCGGTTTTGCCGGTGTCGACATTTCCACCGTTCATATCACCTACACGCAGATGGTTCTGGTGGCCGCCTCCATTGCTCTTATGGCAGGCATGCAGGCCTTTGTCTCCCGCACCATGTACGGCAAGGCGATGCGCGCCGTGTCCATCGACATGGGGGCGAGCCGCCTGATGGGCATCGATGTCGACCGGGTGATCGCCTTGACGTTTTTCATGGGCTCGGCGCTCGCTGCCGGCGGTGGGGTCATGGCCGGCGCCTATTATGGCAGTGTCCATTTCTTCATGGGCTTCATCATGGGGCTCAAGGCCTTCACCGCCGCTGTCATAGGCGGGATCGGCAGCGTGCCGGGCGCCATGCTCGGCGGCTTGCTGCTCGGCCTGCTCGAGGCTTTCGGTTCGTCCTTGCCCTTCGTCGGATCGGAGTGGCGTGACGTCTTCGTTTTCGGGACCCTGATCCTGTTCCTTGTGTTCAAGCCGACCGGCCTTCTTGGACGCTCTGTCGTGGAGCGGGTGTGATGATCGACGAAGTCAGAACCATGCCGACCGCCGTGCAACCGCAATTGATGCGCTGGTCCGTCGTGCTGCCCGGCCTGACGGCACTCGCCGTCGCGCTGGTGTTGCCGCAATTCGCCAACGGCTATGTGACGGAGGTGGCAACCACGGCGCTGCTCTATGTCGTTCTGTGCCTCGGCCTCAACATTGTCGTCGGCTATGCAGGCCTGCTCGACCTCGGCTACGCCGCCTTCTTCGCAGTCGGCGCGTACACGTCAGGCATCCTGACCGCCGAATTCGGGTTCAATTTCTGGCTCACCATCCCGGTCGCCATGGCGGCAGCCTGCGTGGCTGGCATCATCATCGGGGCTCCGACATTGAGATTGCGCAGCGACTATCTGGCGATCGTGACGCTGGGCTTCGGCGAAATCGTGCGCATCATCGCCCGCAACCTCGATATCACTGGTGGCGCGAGCGGACTCATCGGCATCGAGCGCCCGGAGATATTCGGCTTCAGGTTGATGCAGGTGCAGCACTTCTACTATGCGTTCCTGGTGCTTGCGCTGCTCACCGCCTTCGTCTGTCTGAGCGTCGAGCGATCGCGAATGGGACGAGCCTGGTTCTACGTTCGCTACGATGAGGACGCCGCCGCTGGCATCGGCATCAACCGTGTCACGGCCAAGCTGCAAGCCTATATGATGGGCGCTGTGATCGCTTCCGTGGCCGGATGCCTCTACGCAGCCAAGATGACGGCCATCTCGCCGGAGAGTTTCACCTTCAACCAATCGCTGCTCATCCTTCTCGGCGTCGTCCTGGGCGGCATGGGCCGCATTCCCGGCGTCGTCCTTGGTGCTGTTCTCGTGGCCCTGCTTCCGGAGGTGCTGCGCGGCGCGGGGACCTATCGTCCGCTGGTGACTGCGGTTGCGCTGCTGGCAATCATGCTCTTCAGGCCGAACGGGCTGTGGCCGGACAAGCGAGTTTGACCATGGCGCTGCTGGAAGTCCGCGATCTGCGCCTCAGTTTCGGAGGACTGAAAGTCCTTCACGACATTTCGTTCTCAGTTGAGAAAGGCGCCATCAACAGTCTTATCGGGCCGAACGGGGCCGGCAAGACATCACTCTTCAATTGCCTGACCGGCTTCTACAAGCCGAAGGGCGGCTCGATCAGTCTGGGCGGCCGGCCAATCACCGGCTTGCCGCCGCATCGCATCACCGCGCTCGGCCTCGCCCGTACGTTCCAGAACATCCGGCTGTTCAAGGAAATGACCGTTCTGGAAAACGCCATGTCCGGCCAGCATTGCCGCAGCCGCCACGGCATCATGTCGGCGATCCTGCACTTGCCGGCACAGCGGCGCGAGGAGGAGGCGATCCGCGCGGCTGGCATGCGCTGGCTCGATTTTGTCGGCATCGAGCAGCATGCGCATCGCCGTGCCGGTGGTCTTTCCTATGGCGAACAACGGCGGCTCGAACTCGCAAGAGCCCTGGCGTCGACGCCCGAGCTCATCCTGCTGGACGAGCCCGCCGCCGGCCTGAACGAGCGCGAGAAGCTGGACCTTGTGCACCTGATCCGCCGCATCCGTGACGAAACCGGTGTCACCGTCCTGCTGATCGAGCACGATATGGGCCTGGTCATGCAGGTGTCGGAGAAGATCGTGGTGTTCGACTATGGGCAGAAGATCGCCGACGGACCGCCGGAGGCCGTGCGAACAGACCCCAGGGTCATCGAAGCCTATCTCGGCACGGAGGAATGATGGACGCCGAAATCGTTCTTTCCGCGGACCGCATCGTCGCGCGCTATGACGGCATCGAAGCCCTTCATGGTGTCAGCCTTTCGGTCAAACGCGGCCAGATCGTCGCCCTGCTTGGCGCGAATGGTGCGGGCAAGAGCACCACGCTGCGCACGCTGTCCGGCCTCGTTGCCGCATCCTCCGGATGTGTCCGCTTCCTGGGCGAGGACATAACCAAGGTCCCTGCCCATCGCCTGCCGCATCGCGGGCTCGTCCACGTCCCGGAGGGAAGGCGTATTTTCGGCGACATGACGATCAAGGAGAACCTTGACCTGGGCTCGTTTACGCTTGCCGACGACGCCGAGCGCCGCAGGCGGCTGGATCATGTTTTTGAGCTCTTCCCCATCCTTGCGCGCAGACAGAATGGCGATGCAAGGAACCTCTCGGGAGGCGAGCAGCAGATGCTGGCGATCGGCAGAGCCCTCATGGCCGCGCCCAAGGTGCTGTTGCTCGACGAGCCTTCCATGGGTCTGGCGCCGCAACTGATCAAGGAAGTCATGAACATCGTGCAGCGCCTCAATCGTGAAGGCGTGACCATCCTGCTTGTTGTGGAGCAGAATAGCAAAGTCGCCTTGAAATTCGCCGACTACGGCTACGTTCTCAAGGCTGGACGCGTTGTTCTTGAGGGACCAGGCAGCGATCTCGCGAGCAATGAAGCGGTTATCAGCGCCTATTTAGGTGGCGTCGCTGCTTAGCTGGCAAAGCTGCCAACGCCCGGATTTTTACAAAATGAGGCCGCCGCTCCAGTCCAGCCCCTAACATATTGATTTGTGCAGGAAGCACTGACCCTCAGAGACTAACATAATCATTATTTGTCAACAGGTTACGAAGCGGTCCGCTCAAATCGATTCAGGAAGCTGATCCAGCCATTTCGCTGACCGAATTTATCTCAAGCCGAACGGCGGCTTTGCGCCTCAAGTCGGTCATTAAGACCAGCTTCGCCGTTTCCCGAAAGCGACATCATCGGACTACGCTGGCTTAAGATAACTGTGCCTGTAGACGGACGGCGGCGACAGGATGAAAAGCGCTTGCGCCTGCTTGGTGGCGGAACTGTTGCGGAAGGTGTGGAGGCGTCTTGGGTCGAAGGTCATGGCGTCGCCTTCGAGTAGGACGACCTCAATTGATGGCGCAGGCTGAGCGTAAAGGAATGGGTCGTGGCCTGTGAGAGCAAGACGAGCGTCGAGTTCCAGGAACATCCGTCGTTGATTTGCGTTTGCTCTCCGAGGTTAGACGTTTTCAAACCGAAGGAGAACGGTGTCATGGACTGGAACCGCGTGGAAGGAAACTGGAAACAGGTGAAAGGCAAGGTCAAGGAGCAGTGGGGTAAACTCACGGATGACGACCTTGACCGCATCGCCGGCAAGCGCGATCAACTCGAAGGCAAGATCCAGGAGCGTTATGGCCTCGAAAAGGACCGTGTGCGGCGCGATATCGATGACTGGTACGGTCAGCAGGGCTGGTAAGCGCGTGAGGCCCGGGCCGCGGCCAATTCCAAGACGCGGCCCAACAGTTGAATTTTGCAGCAAGGATTTCGTACTGTGTCAGAAGATATCTCTCGCAAGCAAGAGCAACGGGGGACAAGAAGGATCGTCATGTGGGCGATCGCAGTTATCGCTGTGATTTTCCTTGTTCTGCTGGCTACATTCGTGTTCGGCCCACTGGTATGATTTTCGTCGCGATGGTTGAGCTGTCTACAGCAAGATCCGGGGATGATCGGGCTTTTGAGGGCGCTTGCAGCGGTCACCGGGCCGCGTCTTGCGGCGGCAGCAGGCGCGGATGAGCCGACAACCCGTCAGGCTGATGCCACTGCCTTGGGTGGCAGGCGTATCCGCGGCGGTCGTCATTGTTCCGGTGGGTTGCGCCATCAACTTGGTCCGCGGCGACAATCTCCGGGAAACCACCATTGCACAGGCCATCGGGGGCGACCCTGACCGGGCCGTCCCGGCAATGATCCGCAACGGCTGTGGCGGATGTCACGAAATCCCGGGAGTGCCCGGCGCCCGTGGCACCGTCGGTCCGTCCCTGCAAGGCGTCGTCGAAAGAGGATATACCGGGCCGTCGCGAGCCACCCCGGATGCGATGATGCGCTGGATCAGCAGGGCGCGGGACGTTGACCCGAAGACGGCCATGCCCAATACAAATCTGTCGCCTCAAGAGGCGCGCGACATTACCGCCTATCTCTATGCGCGAACATGAGGCTCGCTTAAGTCGCCCTACGGCGCAGGCGTCTTGCCAGCAAAAGCAGCAGGCCAAGCATCAACACGGCGGCGCCCGCTACAAGTGATTGAACCGCCAGAATGATGATTGTCTGGCTGGTTGTCGTTCCTGCCCGCATCTGGCGTACATCGGCCGCGGTGACGCTGAGGTCGGGATTTCCGAACCGCGCGGTGACGTAATTTGCAAGAGCTGCCACCTGGCCATCATCCAGCCAGCCGCCGAAGGCCGCCATCGATTGACGCCCGGCCACGTCACCAGCTTTTACGCCTTCAAGGATGGTCATGACGACATCCTCGGGCGTGGCCGCGCCGGGGGTGCTGTTACTGGTCAAGGACCGATAGGATCCGTCTGATGATCCGCCTCCGTTCGCCCCATGGCACGTCGAAAAAAGCGATCGATAGAGATCATCGCCGGTTGCGGTTCCGCTGCCTTGCGTCATCCCTTCGGTTCCAGCATCGCCGTCGGCCGCGGCCGCGGCCGCGTTACCCCATGAGAAACGCGGCTGCTTCTCGTCTCCCGGTTGGGCGGGCACGTCCCTGAGATAGGCGACAATAGCCTGGATGTCGTCGTCGGAAAGATGCTGCAGGCTGTTCATGACCGTTTCCGCCATCGGCCCGCCTGCGTAGGCCTTCCCGGGCACGACGCCGGTTTTGAGGAATCGAGACAACTCTTCGTTGCTCCAGCCGCCGACGCCTGCGATCTTGTCGCTGGTGATGTTGCCAGATGCCGGCGGTGCCGCCGGCAAGCTTGTGGTCTTCATCCATGCCGAACGTCGCATTCCTTGGCGTGTGGCAGGCACCGCAGTGGCCGAGCACCTCGACAAGGTAGGCTCCCCTGTTCCATGCGGCGGTCCGGCTCCGATCAGGCGTGAAACTGCCGCTTTGGAGGTTCGTGAGCTTCCACAGCGCAACCGTCCAGCGCTGGTTGAATGGAAAAGGCAGAATGTTTCGCGGCCGCGGCTGGGAAATCGGCGGCTGCGCAAGGAGATAGGCCCGGATCGCAAGCACGTCCTCGCAGCTCATTGCGGCGAAGCTGTCATAGGGCATGGCGGGGTAGAGATCGGCTCCGTCGCGCCTGATACCTTTCTGGACGGCTCGCACGAACTCGTCCGCGGAATAGCGTCCGATGCCCGTTTCGAGATCTGGTGTGATGTTGGTCGAGTATACATCGCCGAAGGGTGTCGGCACGCGATAGCCTCCAGCGAAGGGGCGGCTCGGATTGGACGTGTGACAGCCGATGCAGTCGGCCGCTCGCGTGAGATATTCACCCCTCTGGATTTCGCTCGCCCGCAGCTCGGTGCAAAGCGCCAACGACGACCGCCCGAGAAATGACGGCTGGGAATGGAATGCCCGTGGCAGGCCAAAGCGCGTACCGGCGGCGGATGGCCAATCTCCGCGTCTTTGGCGTCGTCACAGTTCGCACCCGCTGAAGATCAGCCCTGCCACCACTTGCGCCAGCAAGATGAGCGTGAACAGCGCCCCGATGCCCACCGAAGTCCTGGCAAGGAACGCGCGCGTGCGCGCCTTCCGGGGCGGGATCGTACCATGCCCGCGGTCATGAACGGCGTGCCACGACAGGAGCGTGCCTGCCAGGGCGACAGCGGCGCCTATCAATGAGAACAAGGCAGTGGGACGAAAGCCGGCATGGCACTGCCAGGATGCAATGGAGTAATCGAGCTGCAGGGCTATTGCCCATGCAACTGGCCCGCTGACCAGGCCTGCCCAGGAAACGCCGGTACGGATCGCCTGCATCTCACATCCTCGGAGCCCAATAGATAACAAGATAGAGCACGACCCATGAGACGACGACGAAGTCCCAGTAGAACGCATTGTCCGAGACGTCGCTGAAGCGGCGGCCCGCCTTGCCTTTTTGCGTGAACATGAGAACCGCCAGGACGATCGTGTCGCCGACATCGGTAAGAAGATGCGTGGTATGCAGTCCAAGCAGGAACCACACGATCGATCCGTAAGCGTTCTGATCCCAGGAAATCCGCAGAGCCGGAAATTCCCAGATGCGAACGATCAGCGGAAGAATCCCGACGACCGACATGACGACCATGCCAAGGCGAACTTTCGCGAGGTCCTGGCGACGCGCCCAAAACTCGATCAGGTGGTTGGGCACGACGCTCGCAACCAGAATGATCAACACTGCCGTGCCCGGCAGCAAATCTGGCGCCGGGGCTCCGATGGGCCAATGCCGGGCCAGCACGGCCAAATAGAAGTAGGTGCCTATCGCCAAGGCAAAACCTGTTGCCTCGAGAGCAATGAAGGCAAGGGTTCCCCACCACATCGGGCTCGCCGACCCGAAATCATATGTGGGCAGGTGGCTGACGTCGGCGACGGGACGGTGCCTCATTCCTCGTCCTCCGGCTCGCCTTTCGGCCAGAACCAACAGATGAAGCCGATCGAAACCGGGATCGCTCCCCAGACCACCGCCCATGGCGTGTATATCGAACGGAGAAATGCACCGCCCACCGCAATGGCCGACAGAAGCGGCCAGATGGAGTTGTCAGCCGATGGCACCCTTAGTTGCGGCACCGCATCGGCGACCGTGCCGGCGAGCACCTCGCGTGCGTCGACACGCAGACCCTCGACCACGGGAAGCGTATCGGGCTCGGCCCAAAGCGGTTCGAGGTGAGTTACCACGGGCAGCCGCGAAAAATCGTAGGAGGGCGGCGGCGACGTCGTCGCCCATTCGAGCGTGCTCGCGCCCCAGGGATTGTCTCCGGCAATGCGGCCGTTGCGAAGGCTGAGCAGGAGGTTCAGGAAGAAAAGCGCAAAGCCGGCGAACACCACCAGTGAAGAGAGGCTGATGAAGAGGTTCATCTCGCCCCAGCCGCTCGCCGGCGGATACGTATAAACGCGGCGCGGCATGCCTTGCAGACCGAAAATATGCATGGGGAAGAAGGTGAGATTGAACCCGAGGAAGACGAGCCAGAAATTCCAGCGGCCGAGCCTCTCGGACAGCATGCGTCCGGTGATCTTGGGAAACCAGTAGTAAACGGCGCCGAGCAGGGGGAAGACGGCGCCCCCGACCAGCACATAGTGGAAATGGGCAACCACGAAATAGGTGTCGTGTACCTGCAGGTCGAGCGGCACCGAGGCGACCATGACCCCGGTCAGGCCGCCGATCACAAAGGTGAAGATGAAGCCGAGCACGAAAAGCATGGGCGTGGCGAAGATCGGCCGGCCGCCCCAGATCGTCGCAATCCAGCAGAAGATCTGAATGCCGCTCGGAATGGCGATCATCATCGAGGAAGCGGTAAAGAAGCTTTCGCCGAGCTGCGGCAGGCCGGTAGCGAACATGTGGTGCACCCACAGGCCGAAGGAAAGAAAACCGATCGCGATCAACGACAGGACGATCCCGAGATAGCCAAAGATCGGGCGGCGAACGAAGGTCGGCAGGATCGCGGAGACGAAGCCGGTCGCCGGAATGAAGATGATGTAGACCTCGGGATGGCCGAAGAACCAGAACAGATTCTGCCACAGCAGTGCATCGCCGCCTGCAGCGGGATCGAAGAATTTCGTGCCGACCAGGCGGTCCAGGATCAGCATTGTGCTCGAGACCATCACGGCCGGCATGGCGAACAGGATGACGAAAGCCGTGACGAGGACGGACCAGACATAGAGCGGGATGCGGTCAAGCGACATGCCGGGAGCACGTTGTTTGAACACTGTCGCGATGATCTCGACCGCTACCGCGAGCGCGGACACTTCAGTGTAGGTCACCATCTGCGCCCAAAAATCGGGGCGCTTGCCGATGCCATATTCGGGTCCGGCGAGCGGTACGTAGGAAAACCAGCCGGCATCCGCACCGGTTTCGAAGGCGAAGGCGATCCAGATCATCAGCCCGCCGGAAAGATAGACCCAGTAGCTGAATGCATTGAGCCGCGGAAAGGCGACATTGCGAGTGCCGATCATCAGCGGCACCAGGTAAATGGCGAAAGCTTCCATCACCGGCACGGCGAACAGAAACATCATCGTCGTGCCATGCATGGTGAACAGCTGGTTGTAGAGATCGGGGCCGATGTGGCCGGCCTCAGGCTGGGCAAGCTGGAAACGCATGGCGAGCGCTGATAGACCCGCAAGGATGAGAAACAGGAAAGCCGTCACGATATAGCGCCGTCCGATCAGCTTGTGATCGACCGTGACCAGCCAGCCGTAGAAGCCTTTCGGCGTTCGCCAGGCATGCCCCAGAAAGGCGCGCAGTCTCACCTCTTCGAGGCCGGTGTCACGGATGCCTTTCAGGCCCTCCTGGGTATGCTCGGCCGGCTTTCTCCCAAAGCCGCTCATTCGAGGCTTCCGAGATAGGCGACGACCGCGTTGAGATCGTCGGCGCTAAGGGCAATGCGCGGCATCTTGGCGCCGGGCTTTACCGACTGTGGATCGGCAATCCAGGCGGCGAGCGCGCCAGGGGTCATGGCCAGCGTATCTGCGGCCAGTGCACGTCGGCTGGCGAGATGCGTAAGATCAGGACCGACCGTTCCGCTGGCAGGCGTGCCTCTTATCGTATGGCAGAGCGCACAGCCGGTGAAAAGAAATGCCTGTTGGCCGCGGCGTTCTTCCTCGCCGCCAGGCGCGGATGCGACGGCGTTTTGCCTGGATTGCCATGCGTCGAACGCTTCGCGGCTTTCCGCGATGACGGTGATGGCCATATGGGCGTGCTGATAGCCGCAAAATTCGGCACACTGGCCACGATAGATGCCGGGCTTATCGGCGATGAGGGTAAGCTGGCTTGGCCGGCCCGGAATGAGATCGCGCTTACCGGCAAGGTTCGGCACCCAGAAGCTATGAATAACATCGAGCGAATCGAGTTCGACCTTGACCGGTTCGCCAACCGGGACATGGATTTCATTTGCCGTGACGATCGATTGCGAGGGATCATTACCGGCATACCGGACCTCCCACCACCATTGGTGCCCCGTGATCCGCACGGCAAGCGTTTCCGTTCCGCTCAGCGAAGCAATGGATTTGCCGGCGAAAAAACTCGCTATCGTCATCATGACGAGCACCAGAACGGTCAGCGCAACGGCGCTGCCGACAGCGCGGGTAAATCGGCGCTCCTGATGTGAATCGATCTCGAGCGGCGAGCGCGTTGTCTCGGAGAGGCGGCGACGCAAAAGCGCTGCCGCCAAGACCAGCATGACAAGCAGCCACGTGGCCGCCGCGACTGCGCTGAAAGACCAGATCAGATCAAGGATTCTCCGGGCGTTCGCACCGTGTGCATGGAGGGCCGATTGCCGATCGCCGCAACGTCGACGCTGCGCTGACCCACCTCAAACGCGGTTGCGCAGCCTTTCCCGGAACAATGCCAGTCAGGATTTGCGTTGGACATGTAAAGGCAAGCGACATTTGCGGTCATGTCCGCCTGCGAGAGCGGGCCAACGGACTCATGCACCTCGCCATGAAGAATCCACCATCGTTGCCAAGGCCATAACGCAGCTGGCTGAAAAAGGATGCTTGGCAACACCGCCCGGTGAAAACCGACGTGAAGCGGTGCGGGTTAGACGATGCGCAACTCCTGGGGAGCCTGATGCCGCCGGCTGCTCGTTTGAATCCAGAAAGCGACCGAGAGCAGTGCGGCTCCGCCATAGATCAGGCCAGCGGGAATCCACATGATCAAGCCTGCAAGTTGCTGGTCCTCGAGCGGGCTGAGCCCCCACAGATCCGAGCCGACGGCATTAGCCGGATACCACAGCTTTGGCGAGACGACGAGCAAAACCCCGAGCAGCCCGGTGTGGAGCGAGGTGAAGAAGAGATGCATCACCGCATTGCCGCAAGCGTGCTCGCGGCCAGGGCGAGGCAGCAGCACCCACCAGAACAAAAGCCCGGTACCGAGGAAGCTCGCATGCTGGGCATAGTGCAGGAAACCCTGCTGGAGGGCAGCCTCGAACAGCGCCGGGACATGCCAAATCCATATCGCGGCTCCGTGCAGGACGGTCGCGACCACAGGGCGGCTGATGAACGACCAGATCGCCCGAAGCGTATTTGCATGTCCGGCCGCTCCGAATATCTGGCGCAGCTGTACCGGCAGTGCCCACATCATCGCCGCTGTCGGGCGGGAGGCAACCAGCAGAGGCGCTGCGACCGCCATCAGCAATTCATGCTCGATCATGTGCGCCGCAAACACATGTTCGCCCAACGCATGGATCGGGCTTACAAGGGCGAACGCCAGGACGGCCCAACCGGCAGCAAACTGGAAGTCCTGCCGTGATCGCAAGCGACGTCCGCGTCCGCTCCGTCGCCACAGTCGGCTGGCGCCCGCTGTATAGAGCGACACGACTGCCAGGAGCGGCAATGTGATTGGAAGCGCCAGTGTCCAACCGGCTTGCGGGGCGCCGTTGCCATAGCAGATCAGGTCGAAAAGAGCGCGTCGAAGCTCATGATCCGCATCCGTCAGCCGGAAGAGCACCGGAGCTCCGGTTCATCTGGAAAGATCCAGATTGAAGCCACTGAGGCGCTGTTCTCACCTCCGTGCCTCTAGGCGTCCATCATCGATTTCGCCGGCTCCCGGGCGATGTTTTCTTCTATGCGTTCGTGTCCCGGCGTCCGCGGCAGGGCCTGGCGGAAGTTCTTGGCGTAGTCTGCCGGCATTTTGGGCGGCATCAGCGGCTCATACGCATCTACCAGCGCTTCGATCACGACTGGGCCTTGCGTGGCGAAAGCCTGGTCGAGAACCGTCTCGATCTGATCGGCCCGCTCGATGCGAAAACCCTTTGCGCCCATTGCTTCCGCCGCCATGGCAAAATCGATCGGCTGCAATTCGCAACCGAATTGCGGATTGCCCAGAAACATCATCTGCTCCCAGGCGATCTGATTGAGCATGTTGTTCTTGATCACCAGAACCTTCAGCGGGATCTTGTAGCGCACCGCCGTCGAGAATTCGCCAAGCTGCATGGCAAAGCCGCCATCCCCGACGATGGCGGCAATCGGTCGACCGGGGAACGCGATGCCGGCAGCGATGGCGTAGGCGAGACCGCAAGCCATCGACGCCAGCGATCCGGACACCCCGAATGCCTGGCCGCTGCGAAGATCGACATGGCGTGCGGCCAACTCCGTGTTCTGACCGGAATCCGTGGCCAGCACTGTGTCGTCGGCCAACCGTTGTCCGAACGCCCGGGCAATCGCTTGTGGCTTCAAGGGTTGCGCCTGCATGTCTTCCGACTGCCGCATCATCTCGCGCCATTTTCTCATGGTCTCCTGGGAACGGTGCAGGAATTCATCGGAGGGCTTCTGCGTCAGACGTTGGTTGAGCGCGCGCAATGTCTCGGCCGCGTCGCCGACAAGGCCGGCCTCGACCGGAAAGCGCAAGCCGATCCGCTGCGCATCGCTGTCGATCTGGACGCCACGGGCCTGCCCGGGCTGCGGGTAGTATTCGATATAGGGAAAGGTCGAACCGACAATCAGCACCGCGTCACAGCTCTCCATCGCCTCTTGCGAAGCCAGGGTTCCAAGAATGCCGATCCCGCCGGTGGTGTAAGGATGGTCGTCCGGCAGCACCGCCTTGCCCAGCAAGGCCTTCGCGACAGGCGCCTGCAACAGGCGCGCCGTGTGTTCGAGTTCGGCGGCCGCGCCGATGGCGCCGCGTCCGGCCAGGATCGCAACCCGCGAAGCGTCATTGAGAATGGCGGCGGCTTTGTCGAGCTCAACCTCCAGCGGTACGCTGTGACCGGCGAACATATCCTGCGGCGTGTGCGCCGGGCGATTGCGCTTGGAGCGCTTCGACGGATCGCTCTCCTGCTCCTGGATGTCGCTGGCAATTGAAAGATGGGCGACGCCCTTGCGCGCCAGCGCGGTTCGGCAGGCAAGGCTGGCGACGTTTTCCATATGCGCGGCGTCGGCGACATGTGCATTGTAAACGGAGACATCGTGGAACACGCGCGTCAGATCGACATCCTGTTGCGTGAACGTCTCGATCAGATCGTGGAACTGCATGCCCGTAATCGCCAGCACCGGAGCCTGGTCGAGCTTGGCGTCATAGAGGCCGGTCAGAAGATGTGTTCCGCCGGGACCGGACGTCGCAAGGCACACGCCCAGCTTTCCTGTCCACTTGGCATACGCACATGCCATGAAGGCAGCCGACTCTTCATGCCGGACCTGAACGAAGGCAATCTTGTCGCGCCGCGTCCGCAACGCTTCTATGACGCCGTTTATGCCGTCTCCCGGCAAGCCGAACACCACCTCCACGTCCCAGGCGACGAGCGTATCGATGAGAATTTCTGCTGCATTTGGCATGTCGGGGTAGCTCCGGTGGATGGTGTCCGAACCGGTGAATCCCGAGTTGGTTCCTTCGTCACAATAAATCGTGGAAGCGATCTTCCAGGAGCGGTCTATTCGATCTGCTCAAACGTGCATTGCCGTGGCGCCTTGTCGGGGCGCCAGCGCAGCAGTTTGGTGCCGTGGCGGAACCGATTGCCGGTAACGTGGTCGAAGCGGACCTCCACCACCAGTTCAGGCTGCAAGGGTTCCCATTGTCCGCTGCGCTCCGTGCTCCAGCGGCTCGGGCCGCCGGGCGCCTTGCCGGTGAATCCGGGCTCTGACCGCAGCCCTTCCAGCCGGCGCGTGAGCGCTCCTCTGTCGGTCCTGGCGATGGTCGACGTGAAGCCGACGTGATCGAGCTTGCCGTCGTCATTGTAGAGGCCGAGGAGCAGCGAGCCAACCTCACGACTGTCCGCGAGATAACGGAAACCGCCGACAACGCAATCGGCGGTGCGCCTCGGCTTTACCTTCACCATCGCACGTTCGCCGCACAGATAATGCTCATCAAGCACTTTGGCCATGATGCCGTCGGTCGATGCATGGCCGGAGCCGTGTAGCCATCGAGCCGCCGTGGCTGCATCATAAGTGCACTTCGACAGGCGAAGATCTGGACTGTTCGAGGAGGTCACCAAGTCCTCGATCGCTCGCCGCCGTTCCACAAGTGGCTTGCCCGTGATGACCTCGCCGCCCGGCCTGGCAAGCATGTCGAAGAGGATCAGACTGGCAGGCGTCTGCGAACTCAGTTTGCGGATTCTGCTTTGTGCCGGGTGAAGGCGCATCTGCAGCGCCTCGAAGGAAAGCTCACCGTCAACCTCAATGACAATCTCGCCGTCGATGACGAAGTGCCCGCGCTTGAGGTCACGCAAAATGTCCGTGATTTCCGGAAAATAGCGGCCGAGCGGCTTGCCGGATTTGGCGCGCAGGTCAACGGTGTCGTCGCTCTTGAAAGCCAGGCAGCGAAAACCGTCCCATTTGGGCTCGTACTGCCAGCGGTTTCCATCCCGGGGGATTTCATCGGCAAGCTTGGCCTCCATCGGAGACGTGTCCAGCGGGAGCGGGAAGGCGTTTATTGGTTCATGCACGGGTAGGCCTCCAAAACCGGTTCAGGAACGGCTCCGGCTTTTTTCAACTTCCAGGACTGGCACCGCGTTCCATCTGACGGTTCATGCCTGGTTCTTCGCGATGGGACATTTTCATTTGCCGCGGAACCCGGATGACGGCTGGCCGCTTTGATGTCATCGGCAGCGCTAACGGAGATGCCCCATCGATCCCTCATTGTGGATAGCTTTTGTCGGAACCGTCATTCTCATGCAGGTGCCGCCAGGTCCCGACAGCATGCTGGTGATGGCCCGCGGCATTGGACAGGGGCGCGACGTGGCGCTGTTCACGGTGCTCGGCATGACGCTGGGCGCCGGACTTGTGCAGCTTCCGCTGATTGCATTCGGCCTGTCCTCGCTTGTCCACGCCTCGCCCCTGGCGTTCAATCTGCTTCGATGGGCCGGGGCGGCCTACATCGTCTGGCTGGGTGTCCGGCTGCTGCTTTCATCCTCGGCAACCATTCCCACAGGTGACCTCAAGGCCCTGCGGCCGCTCGCCGCCGCCCAGGAAGGAATGATCGCCAATCTGAGCAATCCCTGGCCTTTGATGTTCATGGTTGCGTTCCTGCCGCAGTTGTCGATCCGCACAGGGGCTCCGTCACGTTGCAGCTGGTGCTGCTTGGCGCAACACAGAAGATAACCGGTGTGCTGGTGCTGGGAGCCTATGCCTTGGCATCGGGCGCGGCCGGCGCATGGGTCATGCGGCACCCTCGCGCAAGGCTTTGGCAGCAGCGGCTCGCCGGCTGTCTCATCATCGGCCTCGGCTTACGGATGGCGATCGGCGGCGGTACGAGCCGCTGACCAAGCGGATGAACGGGCTGGGCCGAACACTCGACTTTGGCGCCGCGGGATTTTCTTTCGGGGAAAGTTTTGTGCCAAGTCGCCTGAATGACAGGCTCCGACACCCTTCTTCAGTGGAGCGGAGCATTCGCTTGGATGTCCGCTCCGCCGAAAGAACCCGCATCGGATGAAACGTCGTCGCGGGCCGGGACTGGTCCAGGAACAAAAAGCCTGACCAGAGGTTCGAGCCTCGATCTCAATGCAGCTTGAAACGGCTGCTTCATCGCCGTCCGATTGGAATGTTCGTCATGATTTCTTGCGTGGCCTCGGTAAAGACGCGCCTTCAATGAACAAGCCACCTGACGAGGGCCAAAGGGCAAGCGGGCAAAAAAAGGGCGGCGTCGTTCGGGCTCTCGGGCTTGGTCTGATCACCGGCGCGGCCGATGACGACTGCTCGGCCATCGGTACCTACGCGAGCGCCGGAGCGCGGTTCGGGCCTGACCTGCTGTGGACGGCACCTGTCACGCTGCCGATGATGTATGTCGTCGTCTATCTTTCATCCAAACTAGGCCAGGTTTCGGGTCGCGGGCTTTTCAAGGTCATATCGCACTTCTATCCGCGTTGGCTGCTATGGTCCGTGCTGGTGGGCGTGCTGATTGGCAACACGATCGAGGCAGCCGCAGATCTTGGCGCCATGTCGGCGGCCATCGTGCTGTTCGTTCCTCTGCCTGCTCCCTTGGTCGTCATTGCCGTTGCGGTGGTCATTTTTGCCCTGCAGGTGTTCGGATCGTATAAATTGATCCGAAATGTGTTCCGGTGGCTGGCTCTGGCTCTGCTTGCCTATGTGGTCTCCGCGGTGCTTGCCAAACCGGATGCAGCCTCCGTTCTGCGCGGCACGCTATTGCCAAAAATCGAATTCAGCCGCGAATACCTGTCCATCCTCGTGGCCATCATCGGGACCACGCTCTCCGCATACCTTTACACGTGGCAGTCCAATCAGGAGGTGGAGGAGGAGATAGCCAAGGGTCGAACGAGCCTCGAAGAGCGCAAAGGCGCCACGGAGAGCGAACTGCGCCGATCCCGCCGCGACATCCTGATCGGCATGACGTTCTCCAATCTGATCATGTATTTCATCATTCTTTCGACAGGTTCGACGCTCTACAAGGCCGGGCAGACGCAGATCGAGACAGCGGCACAGGCGGCCGAAGCGCTGCGGCCGCTTGCCGGCGACGCTGCCAGCATTCTGTTTGCGGCCGGTGTAATTGGCGTTGGCTTTCTGGCCGTGCCGATCATGACCGCTGGCGCCGCTTTCGATTTCGCTCAGGCGATGGGATGGAAGAATAGCCTGCATTCCAAACCCCGCCAGGCTCCCAAATTCTACATCGTGATCGGGATCATAACGCTGGTGGCGGTGGGCCTCAATTTCTTCGGCTTCAACCCGATGAAGGCCCTGGTCTGGTCGGGCATTGTGCAAGGATTTTCAACGCCACCTCTGCTGCTTCTCATCCTCATCATGACCAACAACCGCAAAATCATGGGCGACAAGGTCAACAGCACAAGCACGAACATCCTGGGCGGCGTGACGACCCTGGCGATTTTTGCGGCGTCGGCGGGACTGGTGGCAAGCTGGTTCCTGTAGCTCGCCGGGCGGGAAGGATGTTCAGGCGCGGTGGAACATCGGCGGTCAATTCTCGTTGAGACGCTTGTGGGAGAGGAGATGTCCATGTCAAAGTTGCAGGCCGCCACTCCGGATCGTCTAAGACAACTCAGGCTTGAGGCGTCGGCCCATTTCGCTCCGTTAATGCTGCACGAGGCTTTGCTGCGTCTTTCCCATGCCTGTGGGAGTGAAAGTCTTGAGCGGTTCGAGAAAGCCATGGTCAATCGCATCGAAGAAGCAAAAGACGATCGTGCGGACTTCGAAACTATCAAGGAATTAGCGATCGAGCAGTTATATTCCTTGATTCGAGACGCGAACGATTCGCCAAAAAAGAAACAGCCGCTGGAGAACATAGAAAGTCGCAGAACGCACGGCCGCTCCGAAGAACCCCAAACACTCGAGGATCAGTTACAGGCAGGATTGGAGGATTCTTTTCCGGCCAGCGATCCGCCTGCGGTCGTATCCACAGCAATTCCGGGTGGAGCGAAGAAGCTGGTCGGAACCGACGAAGTTTTGAAAAAGCAGCGAGAACAAGCAGCTAGAAAGAGCAGCTAATCATAGGGCGCCGTGCCAGAAGGCTAGGAGGCGAACCACCCAGATTGCGGCAGCCGGCATCTTGCCGGCTGTTATCGCGTCAAAGCTTTACAGCCGCCTCCCTTGCCCAGAGCCGCAGTTTGCGGCACGACTGCACAAATGTCTCGACCGAGGCTGCCGTATCCAATGCTATCAGCCCCTCATCGGCATCGGGAGCGACGCCTGCTTTGGCCAGGAGCGGCTCGGCCCCCGGGGTGAAGCCGATGAACTTGCAGTGCGCAAACGCGTCAGACACGAAATCCTTCGCAGCGGCCTCCTTAACCAGCAACTCGGCGCCCGCCTCGGAGAGGAGCAGCACCACCGCGTCGAACAACACGGACGGACCGCCGTCGATCATGTGCCTTGCCTCGATGTGAGTGCCGTCGGCGGCTTCGACGCCGCCCACCTTGGGCGCAACCACCTCCATCACCGCGCCTTCCGCTTCGATGGCGGAACGAAGTTCCTCGAACAGCGCGACATCGGCTCCATCGCTAAGCATGACACCGACTTTGCGGCCCTCGAAACTGTCAGGCCCGTTTTGGATGATGCTGAGCGCCGGCGACGGCGGCAAGTCATCGCGCGGTGAAACGGCGGCTTCGGCAGGTTGGGGCATGTCACGGATGCCGAGCTTGTCGGCGACCGTGGTCGCCAGCGTTTCATCGATGTTCAACAAATGCGAAACCATGCGCTCGCGGATCGCCGGCGCCTGGACCTTGCTCAGTTCAAATGTCAGCGCCATCGCGATGTGACGCTGCTCCGGTGGTGTCTGGCTGTTGAAGAATTGCCGGGCCTGGCTGTAGTGATCGGCGAAGCTCTCCGCGCGCAGACGTACTTTCTGCCCTTCTTCGGCATCGGCGAAAGAACGGAAGCCACGCTGCGGATCCTCGCGCGGTCCCAGTCCCCATGAGTTCGGCTCATAATTGGCGCGACCGGCCGGATTGCGCATGGCCATGTGCCCATCCTGTTGAAAATGGGCGAACGGGCACTTCGGCGCATTGATCGGCAGATGGGTAAAGTTCGGGCTGCCCAGTCGCTTCAATTGGGTATCGAGATAGGAGAAGTTGCGGCCTTGCAGAAGCGGATCGTTGGAAAAATCGATTCCGGGCGGCACATTCTGCGTCATGAATGCAACCTGCTCGGTCTCGGCGAAGAAATTGTCCGGCATCCGGTCGAGCACCAGCCGACCGACTGGAATTGGCTCGAGGATCTCCTCCGGAATGATCTTCGTTGCGTCCAGGATATCGAAGTCAAAACTGTCGGCAAATGCCTGATCGAACAGTTGCACCGTCAACTCCCATTCCGGGAAATTGCCGGCCTGTATGGCCTCCCACAGATCGCGGCGATGGAAGTCGGGGTCGGCGCCATTGATCTTGACCGCCTCGTTCCAGACCACCGATTGCATGCCGAGCTTCGGTTTCCAGATGAACTTGACGAAGGTGGATTCGTCCTTCGCGTTGACGAGGCGGAACGTGTGCACACCAAAGCCTTGCATGAAGCGGAAGGAACGCGGGATCGCGCGATCCGACATGATCCACATCACCATGTGCATCGATTCCGGCATCAGGCTGATGAAGTCCCAGAAATTGTCGTGCGCCGTCTGTGCCTGGGGGAAGGCACGGTCCGGCTCCTGTTTGGCGGCGTGGATCAGATCGGGAAACTTGATGGCGTCCTGGATGAAGAAGACCGGGATGTTGTTGCCGACCAGATCCCAATTGCCCTCCTTGGTGTAGAGCTTGACCGCGAAGCCGCGCACGTCGCGGGCGAGATCGAACGAGCCCTTGTTGCCGGCAACAGTCGAGAAACGAACAAATGCCGGCGTCTTTTCGCCAACTCGCTGGAAAATGTCGGCACGTGTGTATTTGGCAAGTGACTCGTAGGTCTCGAAAAAACCATGCGCGCCATAGCCGCGGGCATGAACGACCCTTTCCGGGATGCGTTCGTGGTCGAAGTGGAAAATCTTCTCGCGAAAGTGAAAGTCTTCGATCAGCGATGGTCCGCGCTCACCGATCCGCAATGTGTTTTGGTCGTCGGAGACAGGCGTTCCGAGCGCCGTCGTGAGCGCAGGCGTTTCGTCCCCCGCGATCTGGTGCAACTCGCCGCCATTTCCGCGCGCGCTATTCTGATCCAGTCCACTTGCCGATTGGCGAGCGGAGGGGCGAGCGGATTTGGCCATGACAGGTCCTCGATCGATACCGGAAGGTTGAAGTGGTCAAGCCATCAAACTGCCGGTGAGCGGCTTTGTTCCCGTAAAAATGGACGCTGAAGACACCGCTGTCGGTGGAGCCGTGACTGCTGCGGCGATGGTGCGCGCCAATCGGATGACAGATATCTCCGCCTGCGCAGAATTTATGAAGAGTTGCCTCCAGCAGGAGGAACGAACCAAACTTCCATGCATTTAGCTGGGGCTGCGTTCACACACTCTTTCTTCTGGGAGCTGGACCATTGTCATCCGGAGGCTGCCTTTTGGCCGACCAGGAAACCAATGAAGTTTCCATCGTTGACCTGATACCTGCTCTGCGGGCATTCGCGCGCACCTTCTGCCGCGTCCCCGACGACGCCGACGATCTCGTGCAGGAGACACTGACCAAGGGTCTCGCCAACATCGACAAGTTCGAACCCGGTACGCGCATGAAGTCGTGGCTCTTCACCATCATGCGCAACACTTATTATACCCGGGTCAAGATCGCTGCCCGGGAATCGCCAGGCTTGCTCGACTGCGCGTCTTCGAGACCAATTTCGGAAGCCACCCAGGAATGGACCGTTCAGAGCAAGGAAGTTCACGGCGCCATTCAAAGGCTGCCTGAACACCAACGCGAGGTCCTGATGCTGATCGGCGTTTTGGGAGTGAGCTACGAGGAAACCGCCGACATATGCGGTTGCGCGGTCGGGACGGTCAAAAGCCGCCTGAACCGTGCGCGCGCCAACATCCTTGAATTCCTGGGGGAGAGTTCGCTGCAGACATTGATGGAAAGACGAAACCAGCTGTCGGATGGTCAGCTCGATGTCGAGGTCGACGGCCGGAGATAGTCAGTTCTTCACGTCGCGCCGACGTTTCCCGACGAGCGCGTTCTGCAATTCGATCGCCAGCTTGGTCAGGCGGTCTGGAATTTTTTCCTGCTCTATGGCGGCCAGCAGGGAAGCAATCTCCTGATCCACAGCCATCTCGACATGCGGATCCGGGGTATCGTCGCTCGAACGAGACATCACATTCTCTTGATAGCGGGTCCCTTGATCCTAGTGTGGTGATAAGCGCCTGGCATTACAAGGCGGTGTCCGCCGCCAAGAAGCTCACCAGCGGCCCCTTGCACAGATTTATTTCCTTGCTGCTCCTTCGTCGTCCCGGGCCATGGACGCGCGGCGGTGGCGTTCAATCCCTAGGCAATCGGTCAGCGGCGTGATCCTGATATTGATCGGGCTTGATCCGATTGCCGTCCAGCCCGCGCTCCTGGCCATGCTGCTTCTTGTTGCGATTCGACAAGACCGCGTTTTCTTCGATCTTGTCCCTCTCCAGGGAGGTCATCGCGCCGGCGCCGGCACTCTTGCCTGGCTGCTGCGGCCGAATTGTTTTTTACCGCCGGATGCCATGATTATCCTCCTTCAAATAGGGTACACTCGTCGGTGCCCGTTGTTCGACGTCCGAACTGGCATCGCGCTGTAATGTTCCGCTTCACCCAGCGAGCAGAAAGGCGCTGCCATCCCACGACCGAAACGGCTTCTCGCCGTTGATGAGGACCCGCAATTGATGAGCTTGCGCCAGACGGCCGATATCATCGCGGTCTGAGAGAAGTGATCCGCGATAGGAATAGTTCAGCAAGGCGAGCCAGCCCGGCCGTTTCAGAACGCGCGCAATTTCGTCGAAATGCCGATCAGCCATGCCGGCCAGAACCAGATAGGGAAAGCTGTCCACCGCCAGCACGCAATCGAAACTGGCATCGGCGAATTCGGACAGATCGAGACCGGAGGTTTGTCGCAACTCGACATTGCCGAGTGCGGCGCATTGCTCGGAGGCGATGGAGATCATCCGCGGCGATATGTCGATGCCGACCATCCACTTGAAGGATTTGCACAGCGCGCGCTCGAAACGGCCGATGCCGCAACCGATGTCGAGAATGCTCCGTTCCCTTCCGGTGAATCCTCGCGCTTCCAGCCATGCGACGATTTCGTTGGTCGTGACTGTGAGCCTTGCCTCATCGCCGAGGGATGCCAGTTGGACACTCGCGGCTCCCGAAATCGCTGCCGCGGCATCGAAGCTGGAGGCCAGCCGCATGACGACAGCGACATTCGTCTCGTCCTCATCGCGCTCATGCCGAACGGCGCCACCCGTTGCCCGCAACATGGCGAAGACGTCTGGTTTGCAGCGCAGCAGTCCGGCGACCTTTCGCAGCCTTGCTGCGTCGCCGGCATCCGCCGGCTGGACCTTCAGCACGACCTCCGCCAATTCCGCCGCTCCAATTGTGGGCGGCAGGTGGAGCGCCAGCCTGACGAGAACACCTTCGGCGCAAATGCCATCGGCCATGCAGTCTTCAACCGCCAGCCTGACCGATTTCGTGCGCCGGGCGGCTTTCGGTGCGGTTACACTCATGCATCAACTCCGCGTCCAGACCCTGCGCATCGTCCACCTGTCGACGGCGCCCCAGCCATATTTATAGGCCTCCTGCCCGCGCAGAAAATCGAACTCGCGCGCATCTTCGCGGATCGCTTCCGCGATTGCGTGGCCAATCAGGATCGCACCTGGGCTCTCCTCGGCATAAGCAGGGTCGAAACCACCGAGATAAGCATAGGCACGGCCGCGGTGGTGAAATCCGTAATAGGCGCCGACGGTTCCGCCATCGATCGCGAACAGCCAGCATCGCACCAGACCGTGAGCGTCGAGCAAGGGAAGTGAGAGCCGATGGAATTGCTCGACGGCGGCGTTGGCCAACACACCGCCTCCTTGTTCGGCCCAGCGCATATTGTGCAGGCGGATCAATTGATCGAGGAAAGTTTGCGGACTGCCGCTTGCCGACAACAGCGCGATCCGGCCGCATCTTGATGCGGCTTGACGCGCCCGACGCAACTGGCGTCTGCGTCTTGCGGGGACGCAGCCTGCAAGCGTTTCGTCGCCGGCGAGGGCGAGCACGGGGCAGGCGGCATGGGCGGTCGGCCAATCGATCTCGGGATGCGTCATCGCAAGGGAGAGGCTGTCCTGCGGCAAGTCCGACAAGATCCATTGCGCCCACCCGATCGAGAGGATCGACTCGGCGACAATGTCGACGACCTCGGCTTCGCTCCCAGGGACAGCCAGAATGTCCAGATAATCGCTGAGCGAAATGCCGACCGGAAGCAGCTTCGAACCGGATATCCCATGCTCGAGGTAGAATGGCGCCAGCCCGACCAGATCGTCGCCACGCCAGACCGCGACCGTCGCCAGTTCACCAGGTGCGAATGCGTGCCACCACGGCACCAGCCAGGCGGGAGATTGAAACGGAGTCGCCGAGGGACTCTGCTGCCACAGTTTCCACCAGTGCGGCGTCAAGGCGTCCAATTGTGCGAGGTCACCGATGATTTCGCTGCGCAGCACAGTTTAGCTCACGGCGTCGCCGCGAAGCGCCGGCGACCAGTGCCAAGCTGTGCCAGCGCCTGATAGGCGTCCATGTAAGACGAGATCATCCGTTCCAGCGAAAACCGCCGTCGCGCTTCGGCCCTGCATGTCTCGGCATCCAAGCTGGGCGCCGCAAGAATGGCTTGGGCCATCTCGTCGACCGTATCGACGAGAAAGCCCGTCCTGCCGTGCTCTATGACATCGGGAAGCGCACCATTTGGAAAGGCGACCACCGGAGTACCGCAGGCGAGGGCCTCCATGGCCACAAGCGAGCTGGTCTCGGCTGCGAGACTCGGAATGACCAGACAGCGCGCTGCATTGAGAATGCGTCGCTTGGCGATGAAGCCGAGCGGACCAAGGAAGCGGCGGCGGCCATCGAGGCGAGGTTGGACCTCATCGCGAAAGTACCGCGTATGCGTTTCATAGGGATAGACCTTGCCGCCGATGACCAGTTGCACATCTGCCTGTTTGGCTGCGTCGAGCGCCAGGTGGACGCCCTTTTCCGGACAAACCCGGCTTAGAACAAGGGCAAAGTCGCGCTTCGACTGCAGCAGGGTCAGTGCTTCGATGTCAACGCCGTTCGGAATCGGCGCCGTCAGCCGGGCGTCTGATGGCGCGGTTTTCTGCTGGGTGGGCGAGACCGCATGGAGCCAGAGGTCACCGCGCGTCGGGCGCAATGCCGCGGCCGGATACCAATCCAATGGCAGGTGGAGGGTCACCAAGGTCGGACCATCGTCGGGCAGATAAGCGTCGAAATCTATGCCGTGCAGATGAACCACGTCGATGGGCCATCGGGCACGGGCAGCCGCGATCGCCTCGCGATGGGCCTGTTGCGCGCGGCTCTTCGCCGCCTCGTCGAGTACGCCGTTTTCGGCCGGTATTTCCACAAGCGTGCCGCTCGCGCTGGAGCCTCGGCAGCCAATGACGATAGATCGATGACCGGCCTGAACCAGTGCCCGATCCAGCATCGACAGAACCTGTTCGGCACCGCCGACAGCGTCGGGGCCGACGGGCGCGAGAGGGTAGGCAACATTGAGGACGGTGAGTGTCTCGCCTGGGCGCGTCTCGTTGCCCTGCGCCGTATCTCCACCCGTCAACGGCGTCGCGAAGTCCTGCATCTGATGCATGGGCAGCATGACATTTCACGCGGCCGAGGCCCGCTGCGTGGGGAGCGAGGCGGATGTCATGCCAGGCGCATAGCGGCGGATCATGGTTGAACAGAATTCAGCGAACTCCTCCGGCACCAGGGGCGGGCTGGTGTGGTGGGGCATCATTCCGCGGTGCTGAGGTGTGAAGCAGAAGGTGACCGTCACATCGAAATCGGCGAGTGCTTCCATCTGCCGGTCGAACCAGTCCAGCGCATTCGGCCGAAAACTGTCCGCCCAGGAAAGCCCGGTACGCATATTGGTGACACCCAGCCGCTTCATCCAGGCGACGGCATCGTCCAGCCGCGGGTCTTCGAAATGAAACCACTGCACCAGGCCCATTGCGGGTGTATGGCGCAGGAATTCCTCCAGCGCGGGCTTTGGCGTGCCGTCCTGGCGTAGCAGCCCCATATGGAAATGCCGGTAATAAGAGGAGCCCTCGGCTTCGCGGTGACGCGTCGTTGCTTCCCATTCACGCGGAAGATCGTAGAGGCTGTACCATTGGATGCGTGGCGCATTGCCGAGCAGCAATTCAGCTGTGCGCTTGAGCCCCCAGACTTGGATTTCCTCGGCGCCGAAGGTCGATACGCCGACTTCGCTGACCCAGATGGGAAGATCGGTGACGGTCGCGATCTCGCCGATCTTCTGCGGCCATTCCTGGATCTGCCACAGATTCCAGTCGAGGGGAAAGCCGTGCACGGCGACGGCATCGACATGATCCAGCACGCCGAATTCCTTCATGCGGGTGATGAACCCCGGATCTATCGGCGAGATGCCACCGAGCACTTTGGTCAAAGCCGGGTTTTCAGATGCGATTGCGTCCGCCGCCAGGATTGCCATCCTGGCGAAGCGGCTCCAATCTGGATCGAGCTCGGGATCCCAATGCGATTTGTTGTTGGGCTCGTTCCAGATCATCGCGGCTTCAATCATGGCGCTGTCCTTTCGAGGGGTAGACGGGACCCCCACTGGCCGCGCCGCCGGCGGCGCGGCAGAAATAGACCTCCTGCTCCGGATGCAGGACGATTTCAAAGCCGGCGCTGCGCAGCATCGCTTCGGTGCAGGCGCGGTTGGGTATCCACCAGTTGGTCGGGTCATCGGCATAGCGGTGCTCGATGAAATGGAGCTTGGGAAATTCCGGCCGGTCGAACAGGTCATGCGTCCAGAAATGATAGTTCTCTTCCATCTCGGGCAGATCTGTGCTGCCGCGCTGCATGGACTGGAAGATCATCAGGTCACCGGCGACGTGCTCACGGATAAGGTCGAGCGCGAGCAAGGGGTGGCGCAGGTGATAAAGCACCCCCATGAACAGCACGACATCGAACGTTTCACTCAGGGCGCCGACGTCGTAGACCGAAAGTTTCTGGAATTCGATCTCGCAATCGGCGATCTCGGCGGCAAAGCGGGCCTGCGCCAGATAGGCCTCATCGAAATCGATGCCGAGGACACGGGCAGCACCTCGCCGTTTCATCTCGATGGAATAGAAACCGGCATTGCAACCAATATCCAACACCGTCTTGCCTGTCAGATCGGCGGGAATGGCCTCGGCGAATTTGCGCCATTTGATCAGCGGATAATTGCCGAGAAAATGGTTGGGAGCGGTTTCGACACCCGCCAGTTCCATGTTGTGGAACCACGGTCCGAGAGCATCGATACGGCGGCGGATTTCGGCATGGGAATGCAGCATGATCAGGCTCCTTCGCCGGGAACGACAGGCACATGCGAACGGGCACCTGGCATAATCGTGGCGGGTTGGTGATGGACGGGTGCGGCGCCGTCCTCGAGCAGCCGCAGGGCCGTGCGATAGCCGTTGAAAGTGCCGACATCGACATAGGCGGACCCAGCCTTGACGCCGGAGGCTTGACCTCCGGCCGCAAGGTAGGCGTTGACCAACGTGCCGATATATTCGTCACGGCATTCCCGTTCACGCCAGAGTGCCGCAAGCTGATGCAGGATCGACCCCGGCATCTTGAACGCACCCCAAACCCAGTTCGTGGCGGCGTCCTGTTGCTTGACCTGGATTTCGATCACGCGCTCGTGGTCATCGACAACGACGGCGTCGAAGAATTCGGGACGATCCACCGGGAAGAGCAGAAATGAAAGCTGATCGTCAGGCAAATGACAGAAGCCGTCCTCGGGAAACCAGATCGTGTCGGGAAGGCCGACCAGGACGACCTCATCGGACGCGACGAGAGGCGCTGCCCGAAAAATCGCATCGCAAAGTCCAACGGGAATGGGCTGCACCACGAAGAGAGCCGCGGCCTCACCATAGCCGGCAGCGTAATATTCGAGGATGTCGGATTTGCCCGATCCAATGATGAAACAGATCTTGTCGACGCCAGCGTGCACCATCCGCCGCACCAGATACTCGCTCACGGCGCAGGGACGCTCGGTCTGTCCATCGATCCGGCTGCCGACCGGCAGCAGCTCTTTCGAGAAGCCGAGCGGTTGAATGCGGCTGCCGCGCCCGGCAGCGGGCACAATGCCCAACATCAGACTGCTTCCATCATCGGTTCGCCGGGAGATCTTTGAAAGGCGTCGTTTAGAATCTGGTCCAGCTCCGCCGCGCGCCGGCCAGAAGTGTGTTCGTCGAGAACCCGTTGGCGCGCACGGGTTTTGATAGCATCGAGTTCTCCTGCGGGTAAGGCGAGCGCCGCGACCACGTCATCGGTGTCGTGGGCCAGCAGGATCTCGCTGCCGGGTTCGAAGAAGCTGCTTAGGCCCGGCCATGTGTCGGTTACGATAGGCACTCCACATGCCGCTGCTTCGAACAACCGGCCCGAAGGGCACCAGCCCTTTTGCGCCATCGCCTCGCGGGTCACATTCAGTGTCAGACGAGAGGATGAGAAAAACGCCGGGTGATCGGCCGGCGGAAGGTGCCTGACGAAGAAGATGTTGTCGCTCCACGGGAATTCCTGCGGATATTGTGCGCCGCCGATGATGAAGCGCTGGTCCGCCAAGCGCGCAGCTGGGCGAACCAGCAGATTCTCGACGGCCGCCTGGCGATCGGGCGCGTAGGTTCCGAGATAGGAGAGATCGGCCTTGAACTCGGCCCGCGGCGTAGCCGGCCGGTGTTGATCCGGATCGACATGCCCATAGAGCGGCACCACGTGACGCGCGCCCAGAACCGCCTTCAGCGCGTCGACCGCCGAGCCGCCTGTGTAGCTCAGGACGAGGTCGAAATCGGCAAGACCCTCGGGGCCGAAATAGGGTGGACGCTCACCTTGTTCGATGCGGGCAAGCGTGACCGGAGTGTCCAGATCGTAGAAGACCCGCAGTCCGCGCCCTGCCTGCTGCGCCAGCCGCGAGGCGTCCACGGCATCGGGACAATAAGAGGTGACGATAACGACATCCGATCGTTTGATCGTTTGCTCCGCGACCCGGCGGATATCCTCCCAGTCCGGATAGAGCACGATGTTGCCGCCGTCCAGATGATCAACATCGCGCGTTCCGGCATAGTAGGGTGTGTCGCGTTCGAAGAAGGTGATGGACCAGCCGCGCCGGGCGAGGGCTCTGATCAGTCCCCTCCATAAGGTGGCATGGCCGTTACCCCATGAAGACGTGACGGTAAGACCGAAAATGACCATCTGCATCCGGCAAATCCTCGTCAGGCAACTTCGTTCAATCGGATCAGCTTCGCCCCCCAGTCGCCCGACACGATCGTGGTGATCGAGGCGGGATCGATGTCGAAGCGAAAGCAGTCGCCGGCCGGCAAGCCAAGGACTTTGCAAACGGCGGCCTTGATCACATCGGCGTGGCTGACCAGGGCGACACACTGATTCTGATGCTGCTCGTGGACAGCGTTCATCACCGCGACGACGCGCTGCTGGACATCCAGCATGGTTTCGCCGTTTGGTGTCCTGGCCTCCTGCCGCTGGTCGTTCCAGGCTCGCCAGCCGGCGTTGCCGCTCAACTCATCGAAGGTCTTTCCCGACCAGTCGCCGAAGTCGATCTCGTCGAGTTCGGCACAGATCGCGATTTCCCCGACGCCGCAGGCGAGCGCGATTGGCAGGGCCGTCTCCCGGGTCCGCTCGCGCGGGCTGCACAAGATCGCTGCAATCGGCTCCCGGGCCATGCGGCAGCCAAGCTGCGTTGCCTGCGCCTTACCAGCATCCCCGAGGCAAACGCCGTCCATACGGCCTGCCAGATAGGAGCCGACATTGTCGTGTGCCGCATGGCGGATCAGAAAGAAGGTCGTCGTCATTCCGCGGCATCGAGCAAAGGCTCGTCCTTGCCGGCGATGAACGCAAGCGTGCGCTGCCGCGCTTCGGCGTCGGTGAACTGTTCGGGAGGCGACTTCATGAAATAACTGCAGGGACCGGTCAGCGCTCCGGCCATGCCGCGATCGAGCGCCAGTTTGGCGCAGCGTACCGCATCGATCACCACGCCGGCCGAGTTGGGCGAATCCCAGACTTCCAGCTTGAGCTCGGCGTTGAGCGGCACGCCGCCGAAAGTCGTGCCTTCCACCCTTATATAGGCCCACTTGCGATCGGTCAGCCACGGTACGTGGTCGCTGGGCCCAACGTGGATATTGCCTGGCTCCAGGGGAACATCGAACTGGCTGGCCACGGACTGTGTCTTCGAGATTTTCTTCGATTCCAGCCGCTCGCGTTCCAGCATGTTGAGAAAATCGGTGTTGCCGCCGAAATTCAGCTGATAGGTGCGGTCGATGCGTACGCCGCGTTCGCGGAAGAGATTGGCCAGCAGCCGGTGCACGATGGTCGCGCCGACCTGGCTCTTGATATCGTCGCCGACCAGCGGCAGTCCTCGCTGCTCAAAGCGCCGGCGCCATTCCGGGCGTGAGGCGATGAAAACTGGTATGCAATTGACGAAGGCGCAGCCGGCCTCGAGCGCGCATTCGGCATAGAAGCAAGTTGCCTCCTCAGAACCCACCGGCAGGTAGGAAACCAGCACGTCAGCGTTGCTGTCGCGCAGGATCTCGCTGACATTGGCTACGGGATCCGGAGCTTCTTCAATCTCGTCGCGCAGATATTTACCGATCCCGTCCAACGTCGGCCCGCGCTCGACGCGAACGCCGGTTGTCAGCGCGTCGGCGAAGCGGAACGTGTTGTTCGGGGCGGCGTAGATCGCTTCCGCGACGTCGCGGCCAACCTTGCTCCTGGCGACATCGAATGCGCAGACAATCTCAATGTCGTCGACATGATAGCCGCCTAGGTCGGCATGCATCAGCCCAGGGATTGGTTCGTTGCTTTTCGCGTGACGATAAAAGGAGAGGCCCTGCACCAGGGAGGATGCGCAGTTGCCGACCCCAACGATACCAACACGAACCTTTTTCGATCCCACGAAACCGCCACCCTATGTTGTTCAAAGGTAAGTTCCTGGCGCCGAACCATCAGCGTGCCGGAATGTTCCTCCGCCCATCGAAAAATTGCGCGAGACTGCATGGATCGAAGCTGCATTCGATGCGTTGCCGCACGGCAACATTGGAAAACCGATCGATGATCGTCTACGGCGACCACAGGCAGACCGAGAGCGCAGAGCAGCTTCGGGAAGCAGCAAACGAAATGGCCGAAAGCCTGGATCGGATGTCTCATGGCGTCCAACGCCATGCTGCATTGGTCGGACTATTCATCAGCGTGTCGGAGCTGGTTCAGGCGCTTGCCGATGTCGATTTCCAAACCAGCGGCATCGACATCTTTTCGCCGCGACAACAGCAAGGCGCCAGGTTGTTGGTCGGACTTGCGGCAGAGGTGGCGAAGTCGTGGCAAAGCGGTTTCGGCGTCGGCGGTGGCATCGATCCGGGACTTCTCAAACAGCTGGCCGGGCTCGACTGCAAGGCCGAGGTTGTGACCGGCTCTGCCGAGGGTTATGCGCACTATGCGCTTTATCCCGAAAGCTATTTGGACACGGCGCAGAAGTCGGGTCTCGATGCGAACACATGTGTGATCGGCGTCCGCAGCATCGGCCTCGGGCTGGCAGCTATGGTGGCGGCCTCGATTGGTGCGCCGGCACCGTTCAGCGTTCGCCCGATCGGCCATCCCTTCCGCAGGTGTATCAACGCCGATCCGCAGTCGATCGCCACTTGGATGAACAATCCGTCGGCGCGTTTCGCCGTTGTCGACGAGGGTCCTGGCCTGTCCGGCAGTTCGATGCATGCCGTTATCATGTGGCTGCGTGAACTGGGTATCGATACGGACCGCATTCACCTGTTTCCCAGCCATTCAGGCGGCCCGGGCATCGAAGCGTCGCGGGAGGCTCGGGAGACATGGTCGCGCTGTCCGAAGCATGTGGCGACGGCGTTTGAATGCACCTTCTCCGAAAGCTCGAAAATTCCCACGTTGCGCGATTGGGTGGCCGAGGCGGTCGGCAGGCCGGAATTAGGCCTGACCGAGCTATCTGGCGGCGAGTGGCGGGCCGCCCACTACGCCGACGAAGGGCGCTGGCCGCCGAGCCCTCGCGGTACCGAGCGGCGTAAATTCCTGGCGTCCGCCGGGCGTGACCGCTGGCTCGTCAAATTCGCGGGCCTCGGCGAAACCGGACGGCGCAAGAAACGAACCGCGACGATGTTGCATGAAGCCGAGTTCGGATCGCAAGTTGTCGCGCTTTGCCATGGCTTTCTGGTTGAACGGTGGATTGACGGCACCACGATGGATCAGGCGCCGCTACCCAGGGAAAGACTGATCGCGGAGTTCACAAATTACCTGGCCTGGCGTGCGCTCAATCTTCGAACTTGCGAACCGGGTGCATCATTGCTTGCACTCGCGGAGATGGCTGTTTCCAATACGTCGGAAGCCTTGGGCGAAAAACGCGCGGCAGCCTTGCGCGGTTGGCTCTCGAAACAGGCCCCCGCGAGCGGACTGCAGCGCGTTGAAATCGATGGAAAGCTCCAACCATGGGAGTTTCTCGTTCGCGCCGACGGCAGGGTGCTTAAGACAGATGCCGTCGACCATTGCCGGGCACACGATTTGATCGGCTGCCAGCCAATAGAGTGGGACATTGCCGGCGCCCGTGTCGAGTACGGGCTATCCGACAGCGATGTGAGGACCCTGGTCCAAGGAATGAAGCTTGCCATCGACAACTGCCACATCGGCTTTTTCGAACCGTGCTATTTGGCATTCCAGCTCGGGCTCTGGAGCACGGCTGCGCAATCCGAAAATGGCCGGGAAAAAGCAAGGCTCGCCGCGACGGCAGACCGATATAGGATGCGACTGATAGGATTCCTGGACGAATGCCTGATATGATCGTTCCGATCAGTCCAGCCTTCGCAGCATGTCTGCTTCCTTCTCGAGAATAGCGGCCACTTCCTCGCGCTGCAGATGCGTCATCATCAAGCTGACGCAGCACTCGAGATAGGTGATCGAGGCGCGCCGCAGATAGGCAGCCGTCTCGCGTTCGGCCATCTGGTCGATATCCCTCGCGGGTCGCTTGGGTTGCATGAGGATGATCCTCCGTATCGGTTCCTCCCGCCAAACCACAAGCTTGGGCGGATGTTCCGCGCGATCTCGGGAAAGATTCGGCGGCCGTCTCGCATCACGCCGGAAGGTTCTGCAGCCCGCCGGATGCCGGCCTCGCTCTTTTGGCAAAGCCTGTCATCTGATCGCCGATGCGACTGCCTTCGAGCGCCGCGAAATAATCGATCGTCAGCTTGAGCCCTTCGTTGAGGGGCACCTTCGGTGTCCAGCCGAGCAGCGCTTTTGCACGCGAAATATCGGGCTGCCTGCGCCGAGGATCGTCTTGCGGCAGCGGCAGAAATCTCAGATCCGATTTGGTGCCGGTCATCGCCTTCACCAGCGCCGCCAGTCGCACGATGGTGAATTCTCCGGGATTGCCCAGATTGACCGGCTTGCCCGGATTGGGATCGATATCCATCAGTCGCCTCAATCCATCGATCTGATCGGAGACATAGCAGAAGGACCGCGTTTGCAAGCCGTCGCCGAAGATCGTCAGAGGACGTTTTTCTAACGCTTGCATGATCAGGTTTGAGACGATGCGGCCATCCGCCGGATCCATTCTCGGACCGTAGGTGTTGAAGATGCGCGCGACGCGCACGTCGGCTTTGCCGGCTCTAAGATAGTCGAAGCAAAGCGTTTCGGCAGTGCGCTTGCCCTCGTCGTAGCAGGCGCGCGGGCCTGTGCAGTTCACATGGCCAACATAGTCCTCCCTCTGGGGATGTTGCTCCGGATCGCCATACACTTCGCTCGTCGAGGCCTGTAGCAGCCGCGCGTCATATCGGACAGCGAGTTCGAGCAGGTTGAGCGTGCCGATCACGCAGGTTCGCGTGGTGTGTATCGGGTCGGCCTGGTAACGCGGCGGCGAGGCAGCGCATGCCAGGTTGTAGATGCGATCCACGGGCTCGCCGAGATCCAATGGCCGGCAGATGTCCTGCTCGATCAATCGGAAACCCGGCTGATCCATGATCGAGATGATGTTTTCCATGCGCCCAGTCAGGAAATTGTCGGCGCAGATCACGCGCCAGCCGTCGCGGAGCAATGCTTCGCAAAGATGCGAACCGAGGAATCCCGCACCGCCGGCAACAAGCACTGCCTTTGCCCTTTGCGCGTTTCTTTTTTGTCGCATCGTCGTTTTCTCCTGTATGCCGGTCATGCTGCGCTTCCGATGTCGAAATTGAGGGCCGCCGCCCTTGGCTGTGTCAACGCCGTCACGAATTCGCGGGCTCTGGCCGCACCGGTGTGGGATGCGAGGACGCGTTCGCGGGCCCGGCGGGCCATGGCGAGGCGTGTGCGCTCGGACTCGCCGAAGAGGATTTCGATGACATCGTCCGTTTCCCCGGCGTTGTGGATCGCCGATGCGGGAAAGAAGCTGTCGAGCCCTGGCCAGCGATCGCTGATGATGGGCGTGCCGCAAGCAGCCGCTTCGAACAGGCGCACACTGGGTGACCATCCGGCAGCGATCATGGAACTGCGTGTGACGTTCAGCGTGTAACGCTGACGGCTGTAGAACGCGGCATGATCGGCCGGTGGCAAATGTTCGATGCGTTCGACATTGTCCGGCCAGGTCATGTCGGATGGGTATTGCGAGCCGGCTACGACGAAACGGCGGTCCGGCATACGCCGTGCTGGTTCGAGCAGCAGCGCGTTCAGCGTTGCCTGCCGGTCGGCACTGTAGGTGCCGAGATAGCCGAGATCCCAGCGGATCGGATCGCCGGTCCGGTGGTGCCGTTCCGGGTCGACCGAGCAGTAGAGCGGTTCGGCGCGGCGCGCGCCGAACTCCTCCACCAGACGGCCAAGCATCGGCCCGCCGGTGAACGAGAAGTAGACATCAAAATACGGAATCTGCCGCCAGCTCAGGTAATCGCAATCATCGGCTGAAAGCTGCGCCACGGTTACCGGCGTGTCGATGTCGTAGAAGCAGAAGCGCCCTTTGCAAAATGAAGCGACGATGTCGATGACCACGCGCCCTTCCGGCACGAAGGAGCCCATGACGACAATGTCGGCCTGCTCCAGGCACCGGGCGTAGTCGCGTTGCAACTCCGCAGTGGTTTCGTAGTAGCGCAAGGTGCAGAAATCCGGATCTCGCAGATCGCGGTGGTTGGCGTACCACGGCACGTCTCGCTCCAGAAAGGTCACGCGGTGGCCGAGTTCGTGCAGACCTTTCAGCAGGCCTCGAAACGTCGTGGCGTGGCCGTTTCCCCAGGACGAGGACAGCGACAGGCCGAGAAAGACGATGTCCAATTGCTTGGTCATTCCGCTGCCTCCACGGTCCCCTGCTCGAAATGACGTTTGAAGACGGCATCGGCCACGTCCGCCCGCAGCGCGTAGGTATGGTCGGCCAGCACGCGGCAAAGTGCGGCCTGACCGATTGCCTTCGCCCGACTGGAGGTCAGCGAGCGCATGATCTCGGCGACATCGCCGCCGTCCCGTGCCACCAGGATCTCCTCGTCTGGTTTCAGGAACAGTTCCACGCCCAGCCATGCGTCGGTGATGAGGCAGGCACCGGCGCCGGCCGCCTCGAAGACACGCGTGGCCGGTGAAAAACCGTTTACGGCCATGCTGTCGCGACTGATGTTCAGCACGGCCTTGGGAGTGACGTTGAAAGCATTATGATCGCGGGTGCCAACGTGACCGAGCCAGCCGACATTGGCGGGAAGCGGCTTGTCCCCCCAGCCCGATCCACCGAGCAGAAAGCGCTGTTTCGGCAGCTGGCTTGCGGGATCGAGGAAGAATGCTTCGACACGCGCCTCACGATCCGGCAGCCGGTTGCCGAGGAACGCCAGATCGCAAGCGAAACGGGCATTGCTGGCGACCGGGTGATGCGTTTGGGGATCGAGCGCATTGTAGATCGGCACGCATTCGTTCGCCCCCATGGCACGGTAGGCCCAGACGACGGGGTCGCCGCCGCCATAGGTCAGCACAAGGTCGATTTCTTGCAGGGCGCCATGGAGCGGATGGTCCGGTTCGTCGCGAAGCTGGGCAAGGGTTGCCGGAGCGTCCACGTCCCAGAATACCACCAGCGCGTCGCTGCGGGCATGGTCGAGGATGGCGCGCAGCAGCGCCTCGTCCTCGAAACCGACGCCACTCGCCTTGATGACGATGTCGGCGCTGGCGGCGCGTGCCGCGACCTGCATCAACGCGTGCTGGGTCGCTTCATAGACGACCACAGTGCACCAGTCAGGGGCCTCGATGTCGCGGTTCTTCTGCCGGTCGTAGACGTCGGGCTCATAGAAGGTGATTTCGTAGCCCAATTGGGCAAGCGCCTTCAGCAAGCCGCGATAGTAGGTCGCGGCACCGTTCCAGTAGGACGACAAGAGGCTCGATCCATAGAATGCCATCTTCATGCGGCGGCTTCCTTTGCGGTGGTCTTGTTGATGGTATGTTCGGTGGTGCATTCCATGAGCACGCCGAACAACTCGTCGACGCGGTGCTGGCAGGTGTGCCGCGAGCGGATGGTCTCGAGACCCGAAGTCACCAGGGAAGCCGCGAAATCCGCATCGGCCAACACCGCCCGCAGGTGTTGCCGCATTTGCGAGCCATTGTGGGCGAACAGGAAGTCGACGCCGGGTCTGAACAGCTGCTCGACATCGGACCATGGTGCTGAAATCAGCGGAATGCCGCAGGCGAGTGCCTCGAACATGCGGATCGTCGGAATTCCAGGCAAACCCTCACGATAGGGGCGCCGCGGGATGTGGACGGTGACACGATGCGCGGCGAACGCCTTCGGCACGTCGGCATTGGCGATCCATCCGTCATAGCGCAGTCCGGCGGTGGCCAGATCCGCAAGTGCGGGCTTGGGGTAGCGTACTCCGTGCACGGTGGCATCGAGACCGAGATCGTGTACCGGCTCAATTAGAAACTCCTTGAGTTCGGCGGTCCTCTCATCGTCGCCCCAGTTTCCAATCCAGACCAGATCGGACGTGGAGTGGATCTCCGGGTGTGGCTTGAACAGGCGATCGTCCGCGGCTTCATGCCAAGTGAAGACGCGCTTGCCCCAGCCGGCGCGCAGATAGCTCTCGCGCAAGGCCTCGCCAAAGGCGAGAACGCCGTCATAGTGCTCCAACCGCAGCGCCGAGATTGCCTCGGTCGCCGATACCGCCCGGTGGTGGGTGTCATGAAACAGAAGGATGAAGTTGCCGCCAGCGGCCCTGGCACGGCCGATGCGTGCGACAAGCTCCGGATCCGTCCACTCATGAACGATCACAACGTCGGCCTCAGCGATCCAGGCCTCGTGATCGAACCCGGCATCGTAGGTCACCGGCATCAGTTCTGGGAAATCCTTGCGGAAGCGTTCGATGGCGAAGGATCCCTTCTCAGCCAGCAGGTTCGAACGGCTCCAGCTGTCGGACGGCTCCAGCGCGACCGCCTGGTGCCGGCGCGCGACCAGTTCCCGCATGATACCGCGCAGGAAATGGGCATTGCCGTGGTTCCAGTCGGAAACGACCGAGTGGGTGTAGAACAGAAAGCGCATGGTCAGCGCCCCGCCATGGCCTGGGCCGCCTTGTCGTAGACGCCTCGCATGGCCGCCGCTTGCCTGGCCAGTGTAAACCGGCGGCTTCGTCGCATGGCTGCCTGACCGAGCTCTCGCCTGAGCTCGGCATCGCTGGAGAGACGATTGAGGCAGGCAGCGAGGTCGTGGGGATTGCGCGCGTCAAAGAACATCGCGGCCCCATCCCATAGTTCGCGATAGGTTGCGATGTCGGAAAGCACCAGGGGCGTCGCCGACATGGCAGCTTCCAGCGCGGCCAGACCGAATGGCTCATAGATTGATGGCGACACGAAAATGCCGGCGCGCGCCATCAAGGAGCGCACCTCGTGAGACGGCAGTGCTCCCAGAGGAACAGCATAGCTGAAGCTGGTACGCCCGCCGTTGGGACCGTGCATCGAACCGGCGGCAAAAACGGGCCATTGCGTCAGCGACGCGGCCTGGTCGATCACCGCCGCATTCTTGCCCTCGTCCCACCAGCGGGCAGCGGCGAAGACGAGCGGTTGGCGCTTTTCGGTCTTCGGCACCGGACTTGCACTATTTCCGACCACACTCAGACGCGCGATCGGGCCATAGCAGGTCTCAAGCATGTCGGCATGGCTGCGGCTCGGCACGATGACTGCGTCGGCCCGATCCAAGCCGCGCCTGTTGCGCTCCTTCTGCCAGGCCCATGCGCCATCCACCGCCTGTTTCCTGACGGCGTGGAACCATGTCGTCACGCAGGAATGGGAGACCACCACGGCTGGGCATGGCGCATCGAATCCCGATGCCTGCGTCGGCGCGTTGAAATGGACTAGGTCGATGGCGTGGTCGCGCATGGGCGCAAGCAATTCCCGCGGCAGCGCGTCGAGGTCGCCGCCGCTGCTGGTCATCCAATCCGGCGGCGTATTCAACCAGATCAGCGTCGTGAAAGCCTCCGCCTCCTCGGCCTGCTGCCTTGACGGTTGCGGACCGAGGCCGGCAAGCACCACGCTGTCGCCGCCGTTCACAAGTTCCCCTGCCAGATCAAGGGCATAGCGCCATACGCCGCCCACGGCATCGACGGTCATCAGGATGCGCCGCGAGCGCGGCGTCAGTGTCCGCAACATGTCGCCTCCAGTTCCGCCAGCGGCCGCGGCCGCCTCTCCTGGATGTCACTGAATTTCTGGAAAGATGCGAGGTAGTGGTCATGGGCGCGTTCCCAAGCAAGGTCGTCGGGTTCGCCCCAAAGCTCGCGGTAGCTGGGCGAACTCGGATACGGATAAAGCGGCACAGGTTCGTTAGCCCATACGCCGTGGTCGATCAGGTGGGTTCGCCAGTGCTCGACCAGGGCGGGATCATCCTCGACCACGCCGATCAGATTGGCCTGAACGAATGGAACGTGACGTCTGGCATCGACGAGCAGCGCGGCGAGTTCCTCGGTACCCAGCCGGCAGCGCTTGGCCAGCATTGCCCGACCTTCGACGGTCAGGCTTTCGAGACCGGCCTCGATGGAGACGCAGCCTGCGGCGCCCAGCAATTCCAGTAGCTCGGGCTTCCACAGATCGATGCGGGTCTGTACGCCGAATTTCACATCGCGATCGACCAAGGCTTCCAGCAACGCTTTTTGCGGCAGGAAGATCTCGTCGATGAAGTAGATGTAGCCGACACCTTGGGCAATCAGCCGATCGATCTCCGCTACCACCGCTTCGTGGTTTCGACGGCGATAGGCATCACGGAAATCGATCTTGGCGCAGAAACTGCAGTTATAGGGACAGCCGCGCGATGCCTCGACTTCCGCACCGAACCCCACCTGATTGTCATCGAACCTGTGATGGTGGTGCGAATGGGCTGCGATCCAGTCCGCTGGCCATTCGAGTGGCGGATGATCGACAAACGAGCTGGCGTGGACGCCTCCGTTCGAAACCACCCTGGCATCCCGCAGATAAGCGGTTGAGGGCACGGCGCTCCAATCGTCGCGCCGGGCAAGTTGCTCGACGACTTCTTCACATTCGCCGCGCACGACGGTGTCGACGCCGAGCTTGCGCAAGGTCGGCGCGGGCGTCGCCGAGCCGTGCGGCCCGACCGCGACCGTGCGTCCACCGCGCCCGGCGAGACGGTTGAGGAAATCGGCCGGCACACGCAATTCCGGCGGTGCGCAGCGCCAGAACAGATAGGTCGGGGCGGTACTGACGACGGTCATAGCCGGGGCGAAATCAGCCACCCGCTCGCAGAGACCGGAATTGTCGAGCTTCTGCAACTGCCCATCCAGCATCAGCACCTCATGTCCGGCGGCTTCGAGCAGGGCCTTCGAATAGCCGAGTTCCAGCGGCAGATGCGGTTGGCGGCAGCCGAAATAAATGCTGTCGTCATACGTCCAGGACGGGTTCACCAGGGCGATTTTCATGCAACGTACCTCACGGCTTCAGGGCGAGGCTCGAGCCGATGGCGCTGCAGCCAGTCGGCGAGGTCGCGGATGCCTTCGCGCCATGAAACATGGGCCATCCACCCAAGCGCGGTTTTGATCTTGCGGGTGTCGGCGACGAAGAAGGGCTGGTCGCCGGTGCGTTCCCCATCATGGCGAATCGAGAGCTCAAGGCCGGTCAGGCTACGGATCTCGCTCAACAGCCTGCGCAGGCTGACCGCATTTTCCGGGCCGCCGCCAAGATTGAATGCCTGGCCTTTGGTGGTCTCGATGCGATCGAGCACGGCCCTGTAGGCGGCGACGGCATCGGAGACATGCAGGATATCGCGCACTTGCCTGCCGTCGCCGTAAATGGTGATTGGGCGTCGCGTCAGCGCGCTGAGCAGGAAGTGTGCGACCCAGCCCTGGTCCTCGGTTCCGAACTGGCGCGGTCCATAGATGCAGCTCATCCGCAGCACCGCCGTCGGCATGCCGTAAGATTTGGCATAGTCGAGCACATACTGATCCGCCGCGCCTTTGGAGCAACCGTAGGGCGTGCAGAAGTCCAGGCCCCGAGCCTCATCGATGCCGTGCGCTTGGATGACGCTGTCGCAAGGCACATAGCGATCGCCGTCCTCGCGGACCGCGACGTCAGGCAGGCTGCCATAGACCTTGTTGGTGCTGGCGAAGATCACCGGGATACGCTCGCCGCTCAGTCGTGCCGCCTCCAGAACGTTGAACGTTCCCCGAAGGTTGATGTCGAAATCCTCGCCCGGCTGGACCAGGCTTGTGGTGACGGCGGTTTGCGCGGCCAGATGGAAAATTGCCTTCGAAACCATCAAGACAGGCGCCAGGGCGTTGGCGTCTCGCACGTCGATCGTCTCCACCGTGAGGCGACCGCCGTGTTTTTGCGCCAGCCATTCAAGGTTCTGCTCGACGCCCGGACGGCTGAGATTGTCGATCACCAGTACCGGCTCGCCATCCGACAACAGGCTGTCGGCGAGGTTCGATCCTATGAAGCCGCTGCCGCCGATGATGGCGACCGGCGCGTCGCGTCGATTGCGTGTGTTCATGAGACCAACCCGCGTTCTTCGAGCTCGCGCTTCATGTCGGCGCCGCGGTCGACGGCGGACGTGTTACGCACCCAGGAAACGAACTCGCCGAGCGAATTCTCCAGTTGCCGCACCGGCTCGAAACCGAGCAACTCACGGGCCTTGGAAATATCGGCGAAGCAGTTGCGGATGTCGCCGGAGCGGGCTTTGCCGAGCAGTTCCGGCGAGCGATTCGGTGTCCCCATGGCCTCGGCCAGCAATCGCGCGACTTCGCTGATCGCATAGGCGCGGCCGCTGCCGATGTTGATGACATGACCCTTTGCCTGGCGTTGCTGCAGAGCAAGGCGAAAGGCGCGGGCGACGTCCTGCACATGGACGAAATCGCGCTTCTGTTCGCCATCCTCGAAGATCATTGGCCGTTGGCCGTTGGCGAGACGCGAAGCGAAGTTGGCCAGCACGCCGGTATAGGGATTCGACAACGCCTGGCCGGCGCCGAAGACATTGAACAGGCGCAGCGCGACCGCATCGATGCCATAGGCCTCGCCGAAGATCAGCACGGCGCGTTCCTGGGCGTATTTTGTCAGCGCATAGATGGAGGCGAGATCGACCGGCTTTTCTTCGTCCGTCGGCAGCGGCGAGAGGGCGTCTCCACCTGGCGACAGCGGGTTCCATTGCCCGCTCCTGATGTCGCTCGCCTTGCGCCGAGCATTGTCGATACGCCGGCCGTCTGGCGTTGCATAGAGCCCTTCGCCATAGACGCTCATCGACGAGGCGACGACGATCCGTTCGACCGGGTGTTTGATCAGCGCCTCGAGCAGCGTTGCGGTGCCGAGATCGTTGGCGCCGACATAGCGCGCGATCTCATACATCGATTGCCCGACGCCGACTTCCGCCGCCAGATGAATGACCGCGTCAACGCCTTCCAGCGCATTGGCGACCGCCTCCCGGTCCCGGACATCGCCCTTGATCAGCTCGGTCCCGGCGGGAAGCGCGACGGCTTCGCCCGCATGCACCTGCTCCAGCAAGGCATCGAGGATGCGAACCGAATAATCCTGCTCGACGAGTTCCTGTGCGACATGCCGGCCGATGAAGCCGCAGCCTCCTGTAACCAATATGCGTTTCACGACGACTCCTCAGACAAGCAACCTCGGCGCCCCGAACTTTTCGGCAAAAGGTTTGTTCCCTTTGCTTCAACAAAGTTCCTTTGGCCGGCTTCGTTGGGAGCCGGCGCCGCGATCACCGCGCTGTGCTGGAACATTGACGCCCTTGTGCTGTTAGGACGCCCGACAGCCCGCGCGTCCCATGTGGCAACGCCGATCAAAGGAGATTTCAATGTCTCAGTCGCAAACGACCACCAACCATGACGAAATTCGCAAATGGGCCGAGGAGCGGGACGGCCGGCCGGCGGTGGTGCGCACCAAAGGCGAGGGCGGTATACTGCGGATCGACTTCGGCGAGCCCGAGGAAGCATTCGAGCCCATCGAATGGGACGAGTTCTTCCGGATATTCGACGAGAATGATCTGGCCTTTCTGTATCAGGCCAAGACCGGTGAGGGGAAAGCCAGCCGTTTCAACAAATTCGTCGAGCGCAATCAGAAGGGCTGATGACGCCGGTCAAGCGGCCTATCTGTACGGCCAAGTTTTCGAGATGTGGTGAACGATGTGGTGAACAATGACGGCCCCGCGGCTTGGAACTTCAGCCTGAGAGGCCTTGGAAGGTAAAATTAATGCATCAGTTTTGCGCCGCGGGTTTTCGCCATCTCTCGCATGATGCCGTTGAGCCAGTTTTCAGTGGATTGACCAAGCTGTCTGCGGTCGACATCCAGGATCGCTTGCTCGAGCGTCCTCTCGACGAGCCGATCCGATGCGTCGACGTCTCCCAGCAAAAGGCGCGCCGCAAGTCGCAGTTTGGGCAAAAGCGCGAAGACGTCGTCGGACGGGTCCGGTCCGGGGGTCGCCCGTCCCGATGCCGGCGGGGGAAAGAGTGCGTTGAACACCGCCTGGCTGCCCGAGGATTTCCGCAAATTGCTGGCGTAGCGGAGATGATCGGGAATGGCGATGTCGTCATCGCCACTGAAGAACACGAAGGGGACACCCCGGCGCATCAACTCATCGGCGATTGGAAACACGCGTCGGCCATTGAGATTGACGTCGAGAATTGCAGCTTCGGCCGTCCCGGTGTGTTTGGAAGCCTGTTCGACGGTCGCTGCGGGACCAAGGATTATGGCGCCCATATTGCTGAAAAACCGCGCAAGATCTCCCGCCATCGTCCATTCGTCTTCGACTATCAGAATATGCAGCCCCCGCAGGTCGCGCACGTCGTCATCCTTTCTTGGAACGGAGGTTAGAATGCAGCGGATTTGCTTTCCGAATTCTGTCATCCAAGGCCGCCTGCAACCGTTTCGCAAGCGTCAGCATGCGATCCGGGACGGGCCCCGCATGGGAAGCTTCGAGCGATCCAGGCGCTCCTGATACCACCGGCGTCGGGAGTTTTATGTCAGCAGATCGTTTTGCCATTGAACCACCATTGATATCGGGTTCAACGTCATCCCTGACGTCTTGTTCCATCCGTCTTGCGCGCTATATGGTTGTGTCCTGTTCGATCCGGCCTTGAGGAGACTTCATGTCGGGTCGGCGAAAGGGGGACATGCCGTGACTGCCCGATCGACTAGATTTCCCATCGTGGGCATAGGCGCGTCCGCGGGCGGCATTCCCGCGATGGAGGGCCTTTTCAAGGGCGTGACCGGCCAGCCCGGCATGGCGTTCGTCATCATCACGCATCTCAGCCCCAACAGGGAGAGTCTGTTGCATGAGGTTGTCAGCCGCTACACCGAGATGCCTGTTTCGGTGGTCGAGGATGGCACGGTGGTTCAACCTGACCACGTCTATGTGATGCCGCAAAACGTGACATTGGCCATTGAATCGGGGGTGCTGCACCTGCGTCGGCCCAATGGGCTTACCCAGGAGCGCAAGCCCATCGATATCTTCTTCAGCGCACTGGGTGAAGACCAGGGCGAATATGCCGTCGGCGTTATCCTGTCGGGCGGTGATTCCGATGGAACCTTGGGCGCCAAGGCCATCAAGGAGCGGGGCGGGTTTATCGTCGCGCAAGCGCCGGACGGCTACGGGCCGCGCAATCCCGACATGCCGCAGAGCGCTATTGCCAGTGGGCTCGTCGATGTCGCAGTGACTGCCGAGGAGATCGGGGCGAAGCTGGAGGCTTTCGCCCGCGGCTTCGACACGCTGGACGGGTTGGCGGAAGACGATGGCGATGAAACGCCCGACATCGACAAGGTGCGAGAACAAATCTACGCCATTCTGCGCAGCCACTCCGGCCATGACTTCTCGGGCTATAAGACCAAGACGTTCCTGCGCCGCGTGAAGCGACGCATGCAGATCGCCCAGGTCCATTCCATCAGCGGCTATATAGACTGGCTGAAAAAGGATGCTCGCGAGGTGATGAACCTTTTTCGCGATTTGCTGATCAATGTCACCAACTTCTTTCGCGACCCCGATGCCTTCGAGTTGCTCGAGCGAAAAATCGTACCACAACTGTTCGAAGGCAAGACAGCCAGCGACACTGTCCGGGTCTGGGTTCCCGGATGCGCCACGGGCGAGGAGGTGTTCTCCATCGGCATGCTGCTGCGCGAACACATGGAGACGCTTACGGTCGTTCCGCGCGTCCAGATATTCGCCACCGACATAGACGAGCCGGCGCTGGCGGTGGCGCGGGCGGCACGCTATCCGGAAGCCTTGCTGCAAGGTCTTTCTCCCGAACGCAAACAGCGGTTTTTCAACGGCGATGGCGAAAGCTATGTCCTCAGCAATGAGATACGCGAACTGTGCATCTTCTCGCCGCACAGCGTCATTCGCGATCCACCCTTCTCGCGCATGGACTTGGTCTCCTGCCGCAATCTGCTGATCTATTTCGGCCCGATCATCCAAAGCCGCGTCATCCCTGTCTTCCATTATGCGCTGAAGCCGGGCGGTTACCTTTTCCTCGGCACCTCAGAAAGCGTCGGGCAGCACGACGATCTGTTCGCCACCATCGACAAGAAACATCGCATCTTCCAGGCGCGGGAGCATGCCTCACCGCACATCAGACTGCCGGCCCTGCTCGGGGAGAGCCATTCCAACCTCTTCCCATCGGAAAGCGCCGGCTCGAAGAAGGGACTTGTCGGCTATCCCATGCGGCAGGCGGTCGAGGCGCAGGTGCTGGAACGATTCGCGCCGCCGCATGTCCTGGTCAACGCCGACGGCGATGTCGTCTATTATTCGGCCAGAACCGGCAGATATCTCGAAGCGTCACAAGGGATTCCCAGCCGGCAGTTGCTGACGATGGCAAGGCGTGGGCTGCGGCTGGACCTCCGCGCCGCACTGCGCGAAGCGACGACCACACGCCGCACAGTGGTGCGGGAAAACCTGACCGTGGAGGAAGACGACGAACGGGTCCAGCCGATCAGGCTGACGATCGAGCCCCTCGCCGAACGCGGCAATGGCGAGCCGCTTTATCTCGTCCTGTTCGAACCGTCGGGGCCGACCCAGGCCCGGTCCAACGAAGGTGGCGGCAGCCGTGACAGTGACACCACCGCCGATCTCGAGAGGGAACTGCGCGACACCAGAGAGCGCCTGCAATCGACGATCGAGGAATACGAGACCGCGCTGGAGGAGGTCAAATCGTCGAACGAGGAACTCGTCTCCGTCAATGAGGAGGCGCAATCCACCAATGAGGAACTCGAAGCCTCGAAGGAGGAGATGCAGTCGCTCAACGAGGAGCTCAACACGATCAACGCCGAGTTGACGGCCAAGATAGAAGAGCTCGACCACGCCAACGGCGATCTGCGCAACCTGTTCGAAAGCACCGACATCGCGACTATTTTCCTCGACCGCAGCCTTGTAGTCCGCACCTTCACGCCGGCGGCGTCATCCTTCTTCAGCCTGCGCCCCTCCGATGTCGGCCGGCCGCTGACGGATCTGTCGAGCCAACTCGACTATCCCGAGTTGAAGCAGCACATCGACAAGGTGTTCGAGACGGGCGAGATCCTGAATCACCATCTGGCACGCGATGCCAGGGGCCTGTTCCACATGGTCCGCATCAATCCCTATCGCGACAAGGGAAACAGGATCCAGGGCGTGGTGGTGACACTTGTCGATGTCACCACGCTGGCACAGGCGGAAGAGCATCAACAGGTGCTCATCTCGGAACTCAACCACCGGGTCAAGAACATGCTTGCGGTGATCGCCAGCATTGCAAGCCGCACGCGGGAAAGTTCTGATACGAAGGAGGAGTTCGCGGACGCGCTGATCGGTCGCCTGCATGCCATGTCGCGGGCCTACGGCCTGCTGACCCGGGAGAGATGGAAGGAAGCCTCGGTCAGGGAATTGCTCCAGCAGGAGCTCGAACCATTCGGCATCGAGCGGATCGAACTCGATGGCGAGGATGTCAAACTAGGTCCGCAACAGGGGCTTTCCCTGAGTATGGCCATTCATGAACTGGCCACCAACGCGGCCAAGTACGGCGCTTTGTCAAAAACCGATGGCAAGGTCAGTGTGCAATGGTCGATCGAGGACGACAGTTTCACATTTGGCTGGCGAGAAAAGGACGGCCCTCTTGTCAAGGCGCCGTTGGAGAACGGCTTTGGCCTGACCCTGCTGCAGGGAGAAATCGGTTACAGGCTCGGCGGCAATGTCGAGACCGTGTTCCACAAGGACGGCCTCAGTGTCCAGATCGCGTTTCCAGCAAACCACAAGGAGGCGCCGTGAGCGACGACAGGCCGCGCGTTCTGGTGGTCGAGGACGAATGGCTGATCGCCGAAGACATCGCGTCACGCCTGCGTGCGGCGGGTTATCCGGTGATCGGCCCGGTCTCGTCGGCCGCCGCGGCTCGTCAGCTTATCGATGCAGGCAAAGCCGACGTGGCGCTGCTGGACATTCAATTGAACGGTGAAACAAGTCTGCCCGTGGCCGAAACATTGCTGGCTCGCGGCATCCCCTTCGCCTTCATGACCGGATTTGGGCCGCGCGACGTTCCCACACCCTTCCGAAACTGCAAATTCGTGCCGAAGCCGGCAGGCGACGCTGCACTTCTCAACACCCTGGCCGACCTGGCATCGCTTCGTCCCGACAAACACTCGCTGTGATTTCAAGAGGCCGGTTTCGATCAGTCCAGGGGCTTGTCCGTCGGCCTAGGCGTGGTGCTCGCCTGACGCGGCCGCCCCGCGTTTCGATTGGCAACCGGATTGTTCAGCGGCGGAGCCGATGGCCGGGACGTGCCGGCGGTTTTCGGCGTCAGCGGCTTGGCACCGGCATCCGTGTCACTGGCGTCCCGTCTCGGGTGCGGCAGAGCATCGGGGTTTGGCGACCGGACGCTGGGTTTCGATGTGGAATTCTCATTGCTCATGGCGATAGCTTCCTTCGCAGCGGGCGGGCACGACAGTCTCGTCGCCCTGAGTTTATTCTGCGGGTCAACCGCCGCCACGGTCGAAAGTTCCAGGTTCCTCGGCGTCGGTGCTATCCTTGGCGGGGAATCCGCGCAAGGTGGACCCCGTGCAAGATGCCGACATCTCAGCCATGCGGTCGCATTACCACCTTGATGCAGCCATCCTGCTTGTCACGGAACGTCTTGTAGAGGTCTGGTCCCGCTTCGAGGTCTGCCCGGTGCGTGATCACGAAGGAGGGATCGATGTCGCCCTTCTGCACCATGGCCAGGAGCGGTTCGAGATAGCGTTGAGTGTGCGTCTGACCCATCCGGAAGGTCAGGCCCTTGTTCATGGCGGCGCCGAACGGGATATGGTCGACGAGGCCGATATAGACGCCGGGGACCGAGATGGTGCCGCCTTTGCGGCACGAGTAGATTGCTTCGCGCAGCACATGCGGTCGGTCGGTGCCGAGGTAGACCGCGGCCTTGACCTTGTCGAGCATGGAGTCCGCACTGGCGCCGGGATCGGACTCCGTACCGACACAGTCTATGCAGCGATCCGGACCGCGGCCATCGGTCATCGCCATCAAGGCGTCGTAGATATCGGAGTTGCTGAAGTCGAGCGTCTCGGCCTTGCCGTGCTCGCGCGCCATCGCCAGCCGCTCCGGCACCTTGTCTATAGCAATGACGCGGCCGGCGCCGAGCATCCATGCGCTCTGGATGGCGAACTGGCCGACCGGACCGCAGCCCCATATAGCGACGGTATCGCCTGGCTCGATGCCGGCATTTTCGGCCGCCATATAGCCGGTTGGGAAGATGTCGGAGAGGAACAGCACCTGTTCGTCGTCCATTCCGTCCGGCACCTTTATCGGACCGACATCGGCGAAGGGCACGCGCAGATATTCGGCTTGCCCTCCCCAATAGCCGCCGACCAGATGCGAATAGCCGAACAGGCCAGCCGGGGATTGTCCCATCACTTCGGCAGCCTGCTTGGCATTGGGATTGGACCTGTCGCAAAGCGAGAACAGCCCCTTCTGGCAAAACCAGCACTCGCCGCATGAGATGTTGAAAGGCACCACGATGCGGTCGCCCTTTCTAAATTTCGAATGGCCGCTGCCGACTTCGACGACCTCGCCCATCGTCTCGTGTCCGAGCACATCGCCAGATTCCATGGTCGGCATATATCCGTTCATCAGATGCAGGTCCGAGCCGCATATAGCGCAACAGGTGACTTTGATGATGACGTCGCGATCATCCTCGATGGCGGGATCAGCCACCTGATCGCATCGAATGTCGCCTTTGCCGTGCCATGTGAGCGCTTTCATGATGGTGCTCCTGTCTTGGAAGAAGATCGCCGGACTTTTTTGGGGTTGGCGTGAAGGCCGAAGGTCAGTCTTTGGACGCCGAACCCGGCTCGGCCATCTTGCGGTGCTGTTCGGCCAGCGTGCCTGCCGGCGTCACATGCGCTGCGGCGACCTGCAGCTTGTTCTTCCAACCGCTGATGACCTGTTCCTCACCGTCCATCATCGCCTCGTAGCCGGCCTCGGCGACATCGGCGGGATTGTCCTTCTCGTCGGTGCCGACCTTGGTATCCATCATTTCGGCGCGTTCGAAGAACCGCGTCTGCGTTGCCCCGGGCATCAGCACGGAGACTGTGACTCCTGTGTCCCGCAATTCATGACGCAGTGCGATCGAGAAGGAGTCGATGAATGCCTTGGTGCCGTTGTAGACCGCCTGGAAAGTGCCGGGCATGAAACCAGCGATCGATCCTGTGAAGAGGATGCGGCCTCGGCCGCGGCGTGCCATCCTGGCTCCGAGTTGATGCGCGAGATAGACGGTCCCGGTGATGTTGGTGTCGATGATGCGGCGGACTTTTTTCCAATCCTGATCGACGAAACCACGGCCGAGCCCACGTCCGGCATTCAGGAACAACAGGTCGACATCGCGATCGCCGATCCCGGCGATCAAA
>NZ_RZOL01000900.1:0-570 GCF_004022985.1 Mesorhizobium sp. M7A.F.Ca.ET.027.02.1.1
TCCTTGGTCCATGCGAAGAACGCCGTCGTGGCGACATCGTCCTGCCCCGCGCCGGCCGATTCCGTTCCTGGAATGAAGGTGCGCTGTGCGGCCAGCTTGGCCTGCTCAAGATAGCCGGTGATCGCCATCGGCACGTAGCCGACATTGCCGTGGCCGTCGCTGTCGGCTGAGTGACGTGCGGTCATCAGCAGATCGGGCAGCAGCGACACCTTGCCGTTGAGCAGCTTGGAGGCGTGGCGATCACAAAGCAGGCAGATGTCGGCCCATATCGCCGCCAGATCATCCAGTGCCGGCGTCACCATGGCGTTGTGATAGCCGCCGGTCGAGATGCAGCGGCCGAGCGGATGTGCATCGTCGGGCGGGATGTAGACCGGATTGTCCGATATAGAGGCCAGCGACACAGTGGCTGCCTGCTCGGTCGACGACAGCGCACGATGCGCCTGGCCGAGGACGCGCGGCACGATGCGGTAGCTGACCGGCGCCTGATAATTGCGTCGCCCATCGCCGGCGCCAACCAGAAATTCCCGCAAACCCTGCAGGGCCGCGGCCTCATGCTCATCGCCCCAGAGC
>NZ_RZOL01000901.1:0-568 GCF_004022985.1 Mesorhizobium sp. M7A.F.Ca.ET.027.02.1.1
CCAATCGACTATGAAGTTGACGGCTACGGTAATCAGAGCGATGGCTCCCGCCGGGATCAATGGGGTGATATCCCCGTAGGTGATCAAACTAGCATTCTCGCGAACCATGGAGCCCCAGTCCGCCATCGGTGGCGGGACGCCAAGGCCGAGGAATGACAGCGAAGAGGTGGTCAACAGCACAAAGCAAAAGCGCAGGCCGAATTCTGCCACCAGTATTGGGAGAATGTTGGGCAGAATTTCCTGAGTGATGATCCATAGCAGGTTCTCCCCCCGAACCTGTGCAGACTCCACGTAGTCTGACACCGCAACGTCCATTGCCAACGCGCGGGCGAGTCGGAAAACGCGGGTTGAATCGAGGATTGCGATGATTAAGATCAGGTTCTGGATCGATGTTCCGAAAACGGACAGCAGCATCAGTGCAAAGATCAACCCAGGGATCGCCATGAGGATATCGATGAGGCGTGAGACCACCTGGTCCACCCAACCACGGAAGAACGCGGCGATGATGCCCAGCGTGCCGCCCATCAAAAAAGCGATACTCGTCGTTATGATGGCGATACCAATGGAA
>NZ_RZOL01000902.1:0-551 GCF_004022985.1 Mesorhizobium sp. M7A.F.Ca.ET.027.02.1.1
CAACACGACAGGATCGCCCAGGAGGTGCTGGTGCGGCCGGAGCAAAGGCGCGTCATCGATGTTCCCGCCTCCTACCAGACCGTCGCGCGTCGTGTGCTGGTTCGCGAGGGTTCATCAGGCTGGCGGCGGGTGCATATTCCCAGGCATTGCCGGGATTAGGCCATCCCCCGCGGCGGTCAGGCGACCTCCGCCCGCAGCCATGCCTTCAACCCGGCGATATCGCCATCGCCGACGGCCGCCGCAACGCGCCTGCCGACCGCCGCGCCGAACTTGTAGCCGTGACCGGAGCATGCCGAGACAACAAGGCATTTGCCCTTTTCATGCGCCATGAATTTTTCGTCTGATGTGAAAGTGTAGGCGCAGGTGACGACCTCGGTCACCCGATAGTCCTCGATGCGGGCGATCGGCGGCGAAAACAGGTTGCGGATCGCCTCGCCCTCGCCCGCCACCGGCTGACGGTTCCAATCGGCGTCGCTGGTCGGCACCCTGTGCAGGCCGGACCCGAATTTCATGCCGGCGGCGCCGGCATGAAATTCGGGTCCGGCCTGCAC
>NZ_RZOL01000903.1:0-551 GCF_004022985.1 Mesorhizobium sp. M7A.F.Ca.ET.027.02.1.1
CAGCGTGTCACACTTTCGAATGCGTGCGATCGCCCCCGCAGCGATCATCACTCTGCTGGTGCCCGGATTCACGTTTGCGCAGGCAGGCAATCCGATGTGGCTGTCAGGGTACAATTGGACGTGCGAAGCGACGGCCCGCACGATCTGTGAGCGAGACGGGACTTGCAAAATCGGCGACGCCGGCGGTGTGAAGTTCGAGATCGAATATGAAAACAGCCGCGCGCTGTTTCCTGAGGGGACGGTGAAGATCAAGCGACACTACCGGCAGACGGTCAATGACAGTCCCCTGCAGGCGGAGGTGAAAGTCGAGCTGGCGGACAACCGCGTCCTGTGGTTGACGGCGGTCGATGCGAGCCGCACTTACTCGCAAGCCTGGACGGGAGCCATTGTCGAACCGAAAGGAGGGGTCGTGCTTTCGATCACGCAAGGCGTTTTTTGCCTTCCAGAATCTGCGGGAATGCCAAAGGGATGACACCGGACAGTTTGACCCGAAGGCAGCGTCGGGAACTCCGATGGTGGGCCGCTGAACTTGGCAAGGATCAGAAAGGAAG
>NZ_RZOL01000904.1:0-545 GCF_004022985.1 Mesorhizobium sp. M7A.F.Ca.ET.027.02.1.1
ATGCGCGGGCGATCGCCACGCGCTGCTGCTCGCCGCCCGACAATTCGCCGGGATAGTGGGTGACGCGGTCGCTGAGGCCAACCGCCGCCAGCTCGCGCGCCGCCACCGAAAACGGATCGGCATGGCCGGCCAGTTCCAGCGGCACCGCGACATTTTCGAGCGCCGTCATGTTGGGAATGAGATGAAAGGACTGGAACACGATGCCAATGTTTCGGCCTCGAAACGAAGCAATCTGGTCCTCGCTTTTGCCGTTGAGCAACTCACCAGCGATTCGGACCGTACCCGAATCGACCCTTTCCAGGCCTGCCAGGACCATCAGCAATGTCGACTTGCCGGAACCCGAAGGCCCGACGATGCCGGTCGCCTCGCCGGTCGCCACATCAAGGCTGACACCCTTCAGCACATGGACCGATGAAGCGCCCTCGCCAAGGGTCAGGAATACATCTTTCAGCGCGACGACGGCTTCTGTCAAAATGAAATCGTCCTATAATCTGGGAAGGCTCTGCTTGCCGGAAGCCATCGACTGAAGAATTCCTAGCTCATAT
>NZ_RZOL01000905.1:0-544 GCF_004022985.1 Mesorhizobium sp. M7A.F.Ca.ET.027.02.1.1
GTTCGATACGGCGCCTGTGATCAACACACCATCGACAGCAGCGAAAAGTTCGTCCAAGTCGAGTCGATCGCCCAGAGAGGGAACGAGGATCGGAAAAACGCCAGCTGCGGTCACGGCCGCTTCCAAGTATCGCTGGTGCACGGCATGCCAGCCGGCACCGTCAATCTGGCGGACATCCGCCGATACAGCGATGAGTGGCTGTCTTGGAATTCTCTTCATTGCATTCATCCTATGGGCCGGTGTCCCCCTGCAAGGATCGAAAGTGTGGCTCTTTTGCACGTTGAAACACGAGGGCGATCGGTTCGCATCGTCTCTAGCAATCGAGCTTGGACATGGCTTGACCGTCTGCGGTAGTCCACCTAGCCGACGCCAGCCATAAGGAGAGATGCATTGTCAAAGGCGTCGTAGACGGGCAGACCTGTCGCTCTCCGAATTCTACCCGAGACGCGAACCAGTATTGTGCATTCGCAAAGGACAACTCCGATATCATCGTGACGACTGAGGTTGGAAACAACGGCGTCGATGTCGGCCAGGACCTTCTTTG
>NZ_RZOL01000906.1:0-535 GCF_004022985.1 Mesorhizobium sp. M7A.F.Ca.ET.027.02.1.1
GATCTGATCTGCGGGATGGCCCCGTCGCGGCGCCTCAGGCCCTGCCCTGCGCGGCGCCTCAATACGCCAGCCCAAACGACGAAGCAAGGATTCGCAAATGCCATCCGCGCGGGCACCAAAACCGGAAACCACTTTTGCTGATCGCTGGACCTTTGTCTGGCGCACGATCAGTCGCAAAACCGGAAACCACTTTTGCTGATCGCGCTTGGATGCTAAACGCCCGCGTTCATGCACACCCGAGCCACGCTGGCCGGACGCTTTCGGGAAAGAAAAAATGCCTGCCTTCAAATCGGATTTCCTGCGCACGATGAGCGAGCGCGGTTTCATCCACCAGACTTCGGATGATGCCGGTCTCGACAATATCTTCGCCAAGGAAACGGTGACGGCCTATATCGGCTTCGACGCCACCGCCAAGAGCCTGCACGCCGGCTCGCTGATCCAGATCATGATGCTGCACTGGCTGCAGCAGACCGGTCACCGGCCGATCGCGCTGATGGGCGGCGGCACCTCGATGATCGGCGACCCGTCCTTCAAG
>NZ_RZOL01000907.1:0-528 GCF_004022985.1 Mesorhizobium sp. M7A.F.Ca.ET.027.02.1.1
AATCAATGGAACGTTGCAGATCGCCAACGCGCAGCATGGTGTGAAGTAGGCGCATAATTTCCTCATTAACCAATGAAATAGACTGTCTTTTTGAACAGAAACGATGTTTTAGTATAGCGGCGAAGTATCGCCGCTATCAATGAACAACGGCGAGATTACAGAGAAGGGTAGTCGGTGTAGCCTTCCGCGCCGCCGCCGTAGAAGCTTTCAGGGCGCTGCGGGTTCAGGGCCGCTTTTTTCTGCAGGCGGGCAACCAGATCCGGGTTGGCGATGTAGTCGCGGCCAAACGCGACGGCATCAATCAGCCCTTTGCCGATCAGGTCTTCGGCTTTCTCCGGGGTATAAGCCCCCGCACCGATGATCACCCCGTGGAAACGCTCGCGCACTTTCTGACGGAATGCGTCCGTGTAAGGCTTACCGCCAGCCCAGTCCGGCTCGGACATGTGCAGATAGGCGATGCCACGTTTAGCCAGCTCTTCAATCAGATACAGCGCGTCCGCTTCTTCGTTCGGACCGTTGTCGACGTTC
>NZ_RZOL01000908.1:0-525 GCF_004022985.1 Mesorhizobium sp. M7A.F.Ca.ET.027.02.1.1
CAGTGTGGCTGTGCCGATGTTTCGCACGTTGAAAGCTTGGGCGAAGAAGCCGGTTGCCTGGATCACCTCGTTGAAGGTCAAGCCGCCTTGGGCGCGAATTGCGCTGTTGCGGTCGAAGGCTTCCATGAGCGTTTTGTCGGTCCCGACATCCTGCCCCATGGTCTCGAAGACCTGCTTGTTGGGGGCCACCGTCGACATGCTGCCGTTCATGCCGCCGAGAACCTGGCCGGTGATATCCAACTGGCCCCTTTCACCGGCATTGCCGCCGACAGCGCCCGATTCCGACCCGGTCGAGGTGAACGCCGAAGAGCCTTTGATGTCCGGATTGGCCTGTTCCAGGGACGCCCGGCCACTTGCGGGATCGACCGAAGCCTTCGGGCTCTCCACGTTCTGCGCCTTTTTGGGCGTCGTCACCGAGCAATTGACGCCTTGCGTGGCGGACTTCGTGTCCTCCTGGATGAGCTTGATCTGAACCTTGTCGGCCTTGTCCTCGCTCCGCTGCGACAGAATAGGGCTGTCAGAAAC
>NZ_RZOL01000909.1:0-525 GCF_004022985.1 Mesorhizobium sp. M7A.F.Ca.ET.027.02.1.1
CGATCAACGAGGTCCGCGAATGGGTCGCCTGGGCGATCGAGACCAACCGTCACGGCGCGGTGACGCCGCACTGGATCGCCACCATGCCTGTCGTGGGGGAGTGGCTGAACGAGCAATGGACGACCAATTTCGGCCATCCAGGCGGCATTGGTGAACTGATCCAGCTGGTCAGCGGCGCCAACATCGGCAGCATCTATCGCGGTGTGCTGGCCGCCGGCGGCAGCGCCTTCGGCTTGCTCCTGACATTGTTGTTCATGATGATCGCGTTGTTCTTCGCCTATCGCGACGGCGAGCATTTTGCCGGCCAGGTCGACCGTCTCGGCGAACGCATCCTGCCGACCAGATGGGAACGGATTTCGCGCGTCGTGCCCGCGACGATCTCGTCGACCGTGACCGGCATGACCGTGATCGCCATCGGCGAAGGCCTGGTGCTGGGCATCGCCTACTGGCTGGCCGGCGTGCCGTCGCCGGTCACGCTTGGCGCCCTGACCGGCGTCATGGCGCTGATCCCGGGCGGTGCACCGC
>NZ_RZOL01000090.1:0-17810 GCF_004022985.1 Mesorhizobium sp. M7A.F.Ca.ET.027.02.1.1
GCCCATGCGGCGCTGATCAAGCCGGACGGCTCTTTCGTCATGAGCGCCAAGACCGATACGGAGTTCGCCATGCCCGAGCCGCCGGAAGGCGCGGTGGCCAGCGCTGCCGACGGCAAGCCGGTGCTGATCGAACCGAAAACGCGCAACATCATGGGCGCCATCGTCAAGCTGCGGGAGATCGAAGGACTCTACCTCTACACCATTCGGCTCGTCGATCCCGAAGTGATCAAGGCAAGGCAGATCGTCAGGTCCAACACCGACGAATATCGGGGGCTGGAAGATAACCGCCGTACCTCGCAGGTGGCCTTCGCGCTGCCCTATCTGTCGCTGACGCTCATCATCATCCTGTCCGCGATCTGGACCGGCATTGCGGTCGCCGACCGTCTGGTGCGGCCTATTCGCCAGCTCATCGGCGCCGCCGACGAGGTGGCGACCGGCAATCTCGACGTCGCGGTTCCCGTCAGGCCTTCGGACGGCGATGTCGCCTCGCTCGGCGATACCTTCAACAAGATGCTTCTCGAACTGAAATCGCAGCGCAATGAGATCCTGTCGGCCAAGGACCTGATCGACGAACGGCGCCGCTTCTCGGAAGCCGTGCTTGCCGGCGTTACCGCCGGCGTCATCGGCGTCGACCCTTACGGCATCGTCACCATCGTCAACCGCTCGGCCGAGGCGATGCTGGCGATTTCGGCCAGCGCAGCCCTTGGGCAGAATCTTTCCGCCGTGCTGCCGCATGTCGGCCGCGTCTTCGAGATCGGTCGCAAGTCCGGCAAACCCGTCTATCGCGAGCAGGTGACCTTTTACCGCGCCGGTGCCGAGCGGACCTTCAACGTGCAGATCACCATCGAGGCCGGCGACGACGGCTCGGAGGAAAAATCCTATGTCGTGACGGTCGACGACATCACCGACCTGGTTCAGGCGCAGCGCTCGTCGGCCTGGGCGGATGTGGCGCGGCGTATCGCCCACGAGATCAAGAACCCGCTGACGCCGATCCAGCTCTCGGCCGAACGTATCAAGCGCCGTTACGGCAAGGTGATTACCGAGGACCGCGAGGTTTTCGACCAATGCACCGACACCATCATCCGTCAGGTTGAGGATATCGGCCGTATGGTGGACGAATTCTCGGCGTTCGCGCGCATGCCAAAGCCTGAGATGAAGGCGATAGATCTGCGCGAATCGCTGCGTGAGGCCTCGTTCCTGGTCGAGGTCAGCCGCGCCGACATCACCTTCGAGCGGATATTCGGCACGGAGCCGCTCAAGGGCACTTTCGACAGCCGCCTGATGGCGCAGGCTTTCGGCAATGTGATCAAGAACGCCGCCGAGGCGATCGACGGATTGGAACAGAAGGACGGTTCGCACGGCATAATCCGGATTCAAGCCGGGCGCCAGAATGGTGCGATTCGAATCGACGTCATCGACAATGGCAAAGGCCTGCCGCGCGAGAATCGCCAACGGCTGCTCGAGCCCTACATGACCACACGCGAGAAGGGCACCGGACTTGGCCTCGCTATCGTCAAGAAGATCGTGGAGGACCATGGCGGCAGGCTGGAACTACACGATGCTCCAGCGGACTTCCACGATGGGCGCGGCGCGATGATCAGCATCATCCTGCCGCCTGCGGCCGCAACGGCTCCGCGCGGCGAAAGCAGGGCGGAAAACGAAAGAGAAACTGAAAAGGTCGGTAATGGCGTCTGATATTCTCATCGTCGATGACGAGGAAGACATCCGTGAACTCGTCGCGGGCATACTGAGCGACGAAGGTCACGAAACCCGCACGGCATTCGATGCCGACAGTGCGCTCGCTGCTATAGCTGATCGCGCGCCGCGGCTGATTTTCCTCGATATCTGGCTGCAGGGCTCGCGCTTGGACGGGCTGGCGCTGCTCGACGAGATCAAGACCATGCATCCGACCTTGCCGGTGGTGATGATTTCCGGCCACGGCAACATCGAAACGGCGGTCTCCGCCATCCGGCGCGGCGCCTATGACTTCATCGAAAAGCCGTTCAAGGCCGACAGGCTGATCCTTATTGCCGAGCGTGCGCTGGAGACCTCGAAATTGCGGCGCGAGGTTTCCGACCTCAAGCTGCGCAGCGGCGAAACCTTCGATCTGATCGGCATGTCGTCGGCGATGAGCCAGTTGCGCCAGACCATCGAACGCGTCGCGCCGACCAACAGCCGCGTGATGATCATCGGACCGTCTGGCTCGGGCAAGGAACTGGCCGCGCGCGCCATCCACACGCTGTCGGCGCGCAAGAGCGCACCTTTCGTGACGCTGAGCGCCGCCAACATCACGCCCGAGCGCATGGAAATCGAGCTGTTCGGTACCGAATCGAATGGCGTCGAGCGCAAGGTCGGCGCGCTGGAGGAGGCCCATCGCGGTATCCTCTACATCGACGAGGTGGCCGACATGCCGCGCGAGACGCAGAACAAGATCCTGCGCGTGCTGGTCGAGCAGCAGTTCGAGCGGGTAGGGGGAACCAAGCGGGTCAAGGTCGATGTCCGCATCATCTCCTCGACCTCGCAGAACCTCGAGGCGATGATTGCCGACGGGCGTTTCCGCGAGGATCTTTACCATCGCCTCGCGGTGGTTCCGGTCATCGTGCCGGGATTGGCCGAGCGGCGCGAGGATATTCCCTACCTCGTCGACAATTTCATGAAGCAGATCGCCCGCCAGGCCGGCATCAAGCCGCGCCGCATCGGCGACGACGCGCTGGCCGTGCTGCAGGCGCACAACTGGCCGGGCAACGTTCGTCAGCTGCGCAACAATGTCGAGCGCCTGATGATCCTGGCGCGCGGCGACGACGTCGACGCGCCGATCACCGCGGACCTGTTGCCGGCCGAGATCGGCGATGTCATGCCACGCACGCCGAATCAATCCGACCAGCACATCATGGCGCTGCCGTTGCGCGAAGCGCGTGAGCAGTTCGAGAAGGACTACCTGATCGCCCAGATCAACCGTTTCGGCGGCAACATCTCGAAGACCGCCGAGTTCATCGGCATGGAACGCTCCGCTCTGCATCGCAAGCTGAAGTCGCTGGGCGTGTGAGCGCGACATATCCAGCCGCCGCGCTGGGCCAAGCATTTGCCGGTTACGGCAACGGCGGAATCGCATAAGAAAAGCCCGATAATTTCTTCAGGGGTTGCCCATGCCGCGCATTGCTTATGTCAACGGGCGCTACGTCGCTCACGCGGACGCTGCCGTGCATATCGAGGATCGCGGCTATCAGTTCGCCGACGGTGTTTATGAGGTCTGCGAGGTGGCGCGTGGCTTCATCGTAGACATGCCGCGCCATCTGGCGCGGCTGAACCGCTCGCTGACCGAATTGTCGATCGCCTGGCCAGTCACCTCTCACGTGCTGCCGCTTATCCTGCGCGAGGTGGTCAACCGCAACCATGTCGCCAACGGCCTGGTCTATGTCCAGGTGACGCGCGGCGTCGCCAGCCGCGACTTTGTCTTCCCTTCCGCCAACACCAAGCCGGCCCTGGTGGTGACCGCCAGGAAGGCCGACCCCGCAGCCGGAGCAAAGCGAGCCGAGACCGGCATCGCGGTCATCACCGTGCCGGAGAACCGCTGGGACCGCGTCGACATCAAGACCGTCGGGCTGCTGCCCAATGTATTGGCCAAGCAGAAGGCAAAGGAGGCCGGTGCGCAGGAAGCCTGGTTCGTCGACGCCGAAGGCAACGTAAAAGAAGGCGGCTCGTCCAATGCCTGGATCGTCACTCGGGACGGCGTCCTGGTCACCAGGCCGGCCGAGCACGGCATCCTGCGCGGCATCACCCGCACGACCATGTTCGAAGTGGCGGCCAAGCTCGGCCTGAAGATCGAGGAGCGCGGCTTTTCCGTCGCCGAGGCCAAGGCGGCACGCGAGGCGTTCATCAGCTCCGCAACGACACTCGCCATGCCGGTGGTGGCTATCGACGGCGATACGGTCGCCAATGGGCACCCCGGCTCAATAACACTTTCCTTGCGGCAGGCCTTTTTTGACATTGCGGAAAAAAGTCCAGCCTGATAACCGCACAGGTGGAATGAACATCAATATATCTCGTTCTGCTTGTCGTTACTGACGACAAGACGGTGTTTGCGAGCTTGACATGCGCCCGTTAATTTGGCGCATTGGCTTGCAAACCGAAGGGGATCGGCGAAAGACAAGAACAATGGCGGAACGATCGCAAAACCTTCAGGACCTGTTCCTGAATTCAGTTCGCAAGAGCAAGAACCCGCTCACCATCTTCCTTATCAACGGCGTCAAGCTGACCGGCGTGGTCACTTCGTTCGACAATTTCTGTGTCCTGCTGCGCCGTGACGGTCACTCCCAGCTCGTCTACAAGCACGCCATTTCCACGATCATGCCGAGCCAGCCGGTTCAGATGTTCGATGGCGAGGAAAGCCAGGGCGCCTGATTGGCACGTGAGAAAGACGCGGACGCCACCGTTCGCGGGAAACCAACGCATCATCCCGGGACGGAAGCCAAGGGCCCGACCCGGGCTGTTGTCATTGTGCCCGTCCTTACCCGCCACCAGCGCAACGACGACGAGACCAACCGTCCTCGGCTGATGCGTTCGGCTGATGCTCGCCACGACGAGGCCGTCGGCCTTGCCCGCGCCATCAACCTGGATCTGATCCACACTGCGGTGGTGACCGTCAACGATCCGCGCCCGGCGACGCTGCTCGGCAGCGGCAAGGTTGCGGAGTTCGCGGAAATCGTCAAAGAGGGACATGCGGAAGTGGTCGTCGTCGACCATCCGCTGACCCCGGTGCAGCAGCGCAATCTCGAAAAAGAGCTGAACTCCAAGGTGCTGGACCGCACCGGGCTGATTCTCGAGATCTTCGGCGAGCGCGCGCGCACCAAGGAAGGCACGCTGCAGGTCGAACTCGCCCATCTCAACTACCAGAAGGGCCGCCTCGTGCGCAGCTGGACCCATCTGGAGCGCCAGCGCGGCGGCGCCGGCTTCCTCGGGGGCCCCGGCGAAACGCAGATCGAATCCGACCGGCGGCAGTTGCAGGAAAAGATCATCAAGCTGAAGCAGGAGCTGGAAACGGTGCGGCGCACGCGCGACCTGCACCGCGCCAAGCGCAGGAAGGTGCCGTTCCCGGTGGTGGCGATCGTCGGCTACACCAACGCCGGCAAGTCGACGCTGTTCAACCGGCTGACCGGGGCGGATGTGCTGGCGCAGGACATGCTGTTCGCCACGCTCGACCCGACGCTGCGCCGCGTGCGCCTCCCACATGGCACGCCGATCATCCTCTCCGATACGGTCGGCTTCATTTCGGACCTGCCGACGCATCTGATCGCGGCTTTCCGCGCCACCCTGGAAGAGGTGGTCGAGGCCGATCTCGTGCTTCATCTGCGCGACATTTCCGATCCGGACACTGCTGCACAAGCGGAAGATGTCGAGCGCATCCTGGCCGACCTCGGTGTCGACGCCGGCGACGCCAAGCGCGTGATAGAAGTGTGGAACAAGATCGACCGGCTCGACGAAGGCAACCGGACCCGGCTGCTTGCCGACGGCGCCGATGCCAACAAGGCGCCGCCGATTGCGGTGTCGGCGGTGACCGGCGAGGGCATTGATGCGCTGAAGGCGATCATCGAAACACGGATGGCGGGCGAACTCGAAGACCTCACCGTGACGATTGAGCCGGCCCAGTTCGGCCTTGTCGACTGGCTTTACCGCAATGGCGATGTCGTTTCGCGAAGCGACAATGATGACGGCAGCGCCACCATCTCGCTCAAGGCCACGCAAAGCGCGCGCGAAGAGATCGAAAGCAGATTGCGTCGTAAAAACAACGGTTAGTGCGGGTTATTTCGCGCTTTTTGCTTCCTGCCAGAGCGCTTCCATCTCGGCCAGATCAGCCTTTTCCAGCGTGCTGCCGGATTTTTCCAGGGCCTGTTCGACATAGTGGAAGCGCGAGCGGAATTTTTCGTTGGTGCCGCTCAGCGCTGCTTCGGAATCGAGCTTGAGGTGACGGCCGAGGTTGACGACGGCAAACAGCATGTCGCCGAACTCATCCTTGATCGAGGCGGTGTCGCCCTTGGCCAGGGCCTCGCGCAATTCGCCGATCTCTTCCTCGATCTTGTCGAGGATGGGCGCTGCCTCGCTCCAGTCGAAGCCGACGCGGGCGGCCTTCTCCTGAAGTTTCAGCGCCCGGGTCAGCGCGGGCAGGGCGACCGGAACGCTGTCCAGAAACCCCTTGCCATTGTCTTCGGGATCGAGACCGCGGGCGAGACGAGCGCTTCGCTTCTCCGCCTTCTCTTCGGCCTTGATCTTTTCCCACATGCCCTTGGCCATGCCGGCGCTACGGGCTTTTTCGTCGCCGAAGACATGTGGGTGGCGACGGATCATCTTCGTCGTGATGGCTTGCACCACGTCAGGGAACGAGAATTCACCGGCCTCCTCGCCCATCTGGGCATGATAGACGACCTGCAGCAGCAGGTCGCCGAGTTCGTCGCGCAGATCGTCGAGATCGCCGCGCGCGATGGCATCCGCCACCTCGTAGGCTTCCTCGATCGTATAGGGCGCGATGGTCGAGAAATCCTGTTCGATGTCCCAGGGGCAGCCGGTCTTCGGCGCCCGTAGCGCCGCCATGATCTCGATCAGGCGCGAAATGTCTTTCGATGGTGTCATAGGGGCTGATGCTATCGCGCGGCCGGCCGCGCGGCCAACGCTGTCAGCCGGCGAGAGTGCCTTGTCCACAGGCGAGCCACGTCAGTCGAGCACAGAAACGATCGCCTTGGCGAGCTCGTCCATGCCGTCTTCGGGCAGGCCGGCGACGTTGATGCGGCTGTCGCCGACCATATAGATGCCGTGCTCGGCACGCAGCCGTTCGACCTGCGCTTCCGTGAGGCCAAGGCGGGAGAACATGCCGCGATGGCTGGCGACGAAGTCGAAGCGATCGGAATTGGACTGCCGGCGCAGTGCCTCGGCGAACTGCACGCGTAGCCTGAGCATGCGCAGGCGCATCTCTTCGAGCTCGGCTTCCCAGTCGGCGCGCAAGGCGGCATCTTCGAGCACGATGCGCACGGCCGCCGCACCATGGTCCGGCGGCATCGAATACATGGCGCGCGCCGCCGACAGCATCTGGCTCATCGCCACATCCGCCTGTGCGCCGTCCCTGGCCAGGATCATCGCCGCGCCGACGCGGTCGCGGTAGACAGCAAAATTCTTCGAGCAGCTCGAGGCGACGACCATTTCCGGAACTTTTGCCGCCAACAGGCGCAAGCCGAGGGCATCGGCCTCGAGGCCATCGCCAAAGCCCTGATAGGCGATGTCGACAAACGGCAGCAGCTCGCGCTCGACGACCAGATCGGAAACGGCAGCCCACTGGCCCGCATCCAGATTGGCGCCGGTCGGGTTGTGGCAGCAGCCATGCAGCAGCACGACGTCGCCGCTCTTTGCGGTCCGCAGGGCCGCCAGCATGTCGTCGAAGCGAACAGCGCCCGAGGCGGCATCGAAATAGGGATATTCACGGATCTGCAGGCCGGCGGCGCGCATTACCGGCATGTGGTTCGGCCAGGTCGGGTCCGACAGCCAGATGGTTGCATCCGAGCGTGTCCGCTTCAGCAGTTCCGCCACCAGCCGCAGTGCGCCGGAGCCGCCGGGCGCTTGCGCGGCACGGATGCGCGTCATGTCGGCGCCCGGACCGAAGGCGAGCTTGGCCATTACCGTGTTGAAGCCGGTATCGCCGGCAAGGCCGAGATAGGTCTTGGTGTCCTGACCCTGCAGCAGGCGCTTTTCCGCTTCGCGCACGGCGCGCATGACCGGCGTCTTGCCGTCGCGATCCTTGTAGACGCCGACACCGAGATCGACCTTGTCTGGACGCGGATCGGCTCGATAAAGGCCGATCAGGGCGAGGATCTTGTCGGCGGGGGCGGGCTGCAGGGCTTCAAACATCGCTAGGGCTCCAATGGCGGCGGAGTGATACGCAAATCGGTCGCGTTTCGCCAGCGGTTTTAGCTAGGTGCTCCAGCCTGAGACGGGGTGCCGGGAAGCCTGCCCTGCCTGCTCCTTTCAGCTTTGCCTCGGCCAGCGGTCAGCCCCCGCCGTGTTTCCCAGCCTGCCGCAACGGATAGGCGATCGCGCCCAGCACCATCAAGGCCAGCCCGAACCATGTCAGGGCATAGGCCAGATGGTTGTTGTGGAACGAAACGACCGTCAGGCCGCCGACCGGCCACCCTCCCGGATTGGGCGTGGCATCGGCATCGATGAAATAAGGAGCGACCTGCCCGAGGCCTTGCGTCGAGGCGATCGCCTGCACATCGCGCGAATACCAGCGGTTGGCGGCCGGATCGTTGTTACGCAGGAAGCCGCCCTTCGGTTCGGTCAGGCGCAGCAGGCCGCGAATTCCGGTGTGATCGCCCGAGGGCTTGCCTGCGAGGCGGGTTGCCGGATCGCGCTTGTCCGTCGGCACGAAGCCCCTGTTCACCAGAATCGTGAAGCCATCATCCGCTCGGAACGGCGCCATTACCCAGAAACCACCGCCGCGATCGGTGACCGCCTGGACCAGGGTCTCGCGATCACCGAGAAACCGGCCCGTGACGGCAAGCTGGCGATACTCATCATCCCTGGCGTTGATCTCTGGCCAGGCCGAAGGCGCCGGGGCGGCCACAGGTACGGCCTTGAGACGCTGGTCGACACGCTCGATCAGGTCGAGCTTCCAGACGCGGCGCTCCAGCTGCCAGATACCGAGCGCCGAGAACCCTGCGACGCCGATGGCACCGCAAAGGCAAAGCACCAACAGCGTCCATGGTGAACGCGTAACCCTTTGGCCGTCGCCTGTATTCGAATGCGGTGTCGTCCGCGCCTGTTCATCCAAAGCCAGGTCCCTCTCTCAGGGTATCTGACTCATGTCATGGCCGGGCATCATGTTGGCGTTCAGATGGTACATGACCCAGAGCGAGCCCGTCAGCGCGATCACCACCAGGATGAGGGTGAAGATCAGGGCCATCATGGTCCAGCCGCTCTCCGACCTGGTGTTCATATGCAGAAAGAACACCATGTGGACGATGATTTGCACGACGGCGAAGGCCATGATGGCAATCGCCGAAGCCATCTGATTGCCGAGTGGGTTGGTCATGACCAGCCAGAAGGGAATGGCGGTCAGCACGACGGACAGGCCGAAGCCTGTCAGATAGCCGCGCAGCGAGCCGTGATCGACGCCGTGACGCGCGTGGCTCTGGTCGCTGGTGTCTGTGTGGTGGCCGGCGCTCATCGCAACATTCCCATCAGATAAACGAAGGTGAAGACGCCGATCCAGATGACGTCGAGGAAGTGCCAGAACATGCTCAGGCACATCAGGCGCCGCTGGTTCGCGGCGATCAGCCCGTGCCTGGAGACCTGCACCATCAGCACCACCAGCCAGACCAGGCCGAAGGTGACGTGCAGGCCGTGCGTTCCGACCAGCGTGAAGAACGACGACAGGAAGCCGCTGCGCTGCGGCGTCGCCCCCTCGTGGATGAAATGGGCGAATTCGTAGAGTTCGATGCAGAGAAAGGCGAGGCCGAACAGGCCAGTGATCACCAGCCACACCTGCATGGGCTTCACCCGTCCCTTCGCCATCTCCAGCATCGCGAAGCCGTAGGTGATGGAGGACAGGAGCAGCATGGTGGTGTTGAGCGCGACCAGCGGAAGATCGAACAGATCCTTCGGCGCGGGTCCGGCCGCGTAATTGCCACCGAGCACGCCGTAGACCGCGAACAGCATCGCGAAGATGAGGCAGTCGCTCATCAGGTAGATCCAGAAGCCGAGCATGGTGCTGCTGCCGCTCTCGGCATGGCCGTGGTCGTCTTCCAGGTGGAAGACCGTGTCGTCGATCACCGTGTCGGCGTGTGCCATGGTGCTTATCCCGCCTGGCTGGTGGCTGCGAGCAGGCGTGTCCGCTCGTCCTCGACGCGGGTGACGTCACTGGACGGAATGTGGAAGTCCCGGTCGTAGTTGAAGGTATGCGCGATGGCGTAGCCGATCAGGGCGACGAAGCTGACGATCGCCAGCCACCAGATGTACCAGATGAGCGCCACGGCAAGCACCACGCTCAACCCGGCCAGGACGACGCCGGCTCCGGTGTTGCGCGGCATGTGGATGTCGCGGAAGCCCGTCAACGGACGCTGGTAGCCGCGATTCTTCATGTCCGCCCAGGCGTCGAGATCGTGGACGACCGGCGTGAAGGCGAAATTGTAGGCCGGGGGCGGCGACGAGGTTGCCCATTCGAGGGTGCGCCCGTCCCAGGGATCACCGGTATCGTCGCGAAGCTGCTCGCGCCGCCGCACGCTGACGAAGATCTGGATGAGGAAGGACAGGATACCAAGCAGGATCAGGAAGGCGCCGAAGGCGGCGATAATGAACCAGATCTGCAGCGAGGGATCCTCAAAGGTGCGCAGCCGGCGCGTTACGCCCATCAAGCCGAGGATGTAGAGCGGCATGAAGGCGAACCAGAAGCCGACCACCCAGAACCAGAACGACATCTTTCCCCAGAACGGATCGAGCCGGAAGCCGAATGCCTTGGGGAACCAGTAGCTGATGCCGGCAAACAGGCCGAACAGCACGCCGCCGATGATGACGTTGTGGAAATGCGCGACCAGGAACAGGCTGTTGTGGAGCACGAAGTCGGCTGGCGGAACCGCGAGCAGCACGCCGGTCATGCCGCCGACAGTGAAGGTCAGCATGAAGGCGACCGTCCACATCATCGGCAGTTCGAAGCGGATGCGGCCGCGGTACATGGTGAACAGCCAGTTGAATATCTTGGCGCCTGTCGGGATCGAAATGATCATCGTTGTGATGCCGAAGAACGAGTTGACGCTCGCTCCCGATCCCATGGTGAAGAAGTGATGCAGCCAGACCAGATAGGACAGGATGGTGATGACGACTGTCGCGTAGACCATCGACGTGTAGCCGAAGAGCCGCTTGCCGCAGAAGGCCGAGGTCACTTCCGAAAATATGCCGAAGGCCGGCAGGATCAGGATGTAGACCTCGGGGTGGCCCCAGATCCAGATCAGGTTCACGTACATCATCGGATTGCCGCCGAAGTCGTTCGTGAAGAAGTTGGTGCCGACATAGCGGTCGAGAGCCAGCAGGGCCAGCACCGCCGTCAGCACCGGGAAGGCGGCGACGATGAGCACATTGGTGCAAAGCGCGGTCCAGGTGAAGATCGGCATTCTCATCATGGTCATGCCAGGCGCGCGCATCTTGACGATGGTGCAGACCAGGTTCACGCCCGACAGCAGCGTGCCGACGCCCGCCACTTGCAGGGCCCAGATATAATAATCGACACCGACATCGGGACTGTAGCCGATCCCCGACAACGGCGGATAGGCAAGCCAGCCGGTGCGGGCGAATTCGCCGACGAACAGCGACATCATGACGATGACCGCGCCGCCGACCGTCATCCAGAAGCTGAAATTGTTGAGGAACGGAAACGACACGTCGCGGGCGCCGATCTGCAGCGGGACGACGAAATTCATCAGGCCCGTCACCAGCGGCATCGCCACGAAGAAGATCATGATCACGCCGTGCGCGGTGAAGATCTGGTCGTAGTGATGCGAATTGAGATAGCCTTCCGAACCGCCGAAGGCCATCGCCTGCTGGAGCCGCATCATGATGGCGTCACTGAAGCCGCGCAGCAGCATGACGATGCCGAGCACCATGTACATCACGCCGATGCGCTTGTGGTCGACGCTGGTGAACCATTCGCGCCACAGATAGCCCCAGAGCTTGAAATAGGTCAGCGCGCCGATGAGTGCCACGCCGCCCAGCGCGACGACCATGAAGGTCGCGACCACGATGGGTTCGTGCAGCGGCAGCGACTCGAGCGTAAGCCGGCCGAAGATCGCCTTGAGAAAAGCAGGATTGTCGAACATGTCTTGCGTGGCGCCTCAGGAGTTGAAGGGCGACCGAAGCGTGCCGGTTGCGGAAGGTGACGGCAGTCGGATCGACAGGGGCAGTGGCCGTTGCAGACCAGCGCCGACGATCGGCGTCGAGGTCATCGGCGTGACGGATTGATCGGCCTTCGAAGCCGCCAGTGCTTCTTCGGTTGTGCATATGCTGGCGACATAGGATGGGGCGGGGCCGAATATCGTGCCGCGCCGGGCGAACTTGTCGTACAGCAGCGGAAGGGTGTTGCGGATGCCGGCCATTCCCAGACCGCCCTTGGCATCGATCTGCGACATCTCGCTCATGCACATCTTGCCGGGCTCGACGCACATGTTGAGGATCGCCTTGTAGAGATCGGCATCCACCGCCGCATAGTGGAGCACGGGTTGGTTCTCGCTGGGCTGTTCGAGCTCCTGATAGCCGTTTCGGTCGAGCTTGCCGCCGCCGTCCTTTGCCTTCGCGATCCATGCCTGGAAACCGGCATCGTCCAGGCCGTGGAACGCGAAGCGCATTCCCGAGAAGCCGGCGCCGCTGTAGTTGGCGGAGAATCCTTCATAGTCGCCGGACTTGTTTATGACGGCGTGCAGCCTGGTTTCCATACCCGGCATTGCATAGATCTGGCCGGCCAGTGCTGGAATGTAGAAGGAGTTCATCACCGATGCGGAGGTGATGCGAAAGCTGATCGGCCGGTCGACCGGCGCAGCCAGTTCGTTGACCATGGCCACGCCGTATTCGGGATAGATGAACAGCCATTTCCAGTCGAGCGCGACGACTTCGACCTCAAGCGGGCGCACGTCCGGCGGCAGCGGCTTGCCGGCCGCGACACGTCCGATCGGACGATAGGGGTCGAGCAGATGGGTGCCCATCCAGGTCACTGCGCCCAGGCAGATTATGATCAGAAGCGGCACAGCCCAAATGACGAGTTCGAGGTGGGTCGAGTGGTCCCAATCCGGCTCGTAGCGCGCCTCGCGGTTGGACTGGCGGTATCGCCAGGCAAAGAATATGGTGAGAGCCATGACCGGTATGATGACGATCAGCATCAGTGCCGTGGACACCATCAGCAGGTCGCGCTGCTGCGCGGCGACGTCGCCGGCAGGGCTCATGACGACCATGCTGCAGGAGCCGAGCGATGCCAGCAGGGGCAGCAGGAAAAGGGTACGGAGACGGCTCAATGTATGACCTGTCGGTTGTTCCCCCCAGTGCTAGCCGTACCGCGGCAATGAAGGCATTGGACAATTTGTCCAATGCCGCAATGACGCGGCAGGCGTCATCAAAGCATCTGGCCCGCGCACATGGCAGCGATCGCATGAGACCGCGGCGGGGCGACGGAGAATGCTGTGAGCCCAACTTCGAAAATCGAAGCCGACGCAAGACGGATCAACGCGCGGCATCATGAGGTGAAGCCCGGCGAAATCGCCGTCGGCGTCATCATCGGCAGGACGTCGGAATTCTTCGACTTCTTCGTCTACGCGATCGCTTCCGTCATCGTTTTTCCGAAGCTCGTATTTCCTTATGCCGACCCGTTGACCGGCACGCTCTACTCGTTCGCCATCTTCGCGCTTGCCTTCATCGCGCGGCCGATCGGCACGGCGATCTTCACCGCGCTCGACCGCGCCTACGGACGCAGCGCCAAGCTCACCATCGCGCTGTTCCTGCTGGGGACCTCGACCGTGTCGATCGCCTTCGTGCCCGGTTACGACCAGATCGGCCAGGCTTCGGCCTGGCTGCTGGCCATGTTCCGGATCGGTCAGGGACTGGCGCTGGGCGGGACATGGGACGGACTTGCCTCGCTGCTGGCGTTGAATGCGCCCGAAAAGCGCCGCGGCTGGTATGCGATGATCCCGCAGCTAGGCGCACCACTCGGGCTCATCGTTGCCAGCGCGCTGTTTGCATATTTCGTCGGCAACCTGTCGGCCGAAGACTTCTTCAGCTGGGGCTGGCGCTACCCGTTCTTCGTCGCCTTCGCCATCAATGTCGTCGCCCTGTTCGCACGGCTGCGCATCGTGGTGACGCCGGAATACACCAAACTGTTCGAAGGCCAGGAACTGGAGCCGACTTCCGTCCGCGAGACGTTGCGCGCCGAAGGGCGCACTGTCGTGCTCGGCGCCTTCGCGCCGCTGGCGAGTTTCGCCCTGTTCCACATGGTGACGGTGTTTCCTCTGTCCTGGATTTTCCTGTTCACGCGCGAGGGACCGGCACGGTTCCTCGTCATCGAGACGATCGGAGCTTTCTTCGGCCTGGCGGCAATCGCGATCTCGGGCTTCGTCGCCGACCGGGTTGGGCGCTGGCCCTTGCTCGGAGGCTCGGCGGTGGCCATTGCCGTGTTCAGCGGTTTCGCGCCACAGCTGCTCGATGGCGGCTTCGTCGGAGAGTCCGTCTTCATGGTATTGGGCTTCGTCCTGCTCGGCCTGTCGTTCGGCCAGTCTTCAGGAGCACTCGCCTCGAACTTTTCAAAGACCTACCGCTATACAGGGGCGGCGCTGACCTCGGATCTCGCCTGGCTGTTCGGGGCGGGCTTCGCCCCCATAGTCGCTCTGTTCCTGTCCGCCCATTTCGGGCTGATCTCATCAGGCGCCTATCTGTTGTCGGGAGCGCTATGCACGTTACTTGCGCTGAGACTCAACCAGCGCCTGGATCGGACGCCCGCTTGAGTGACCTGCTTGGCCAGGGCTGGGGACCTCCCGGCCCAATGACGTTGCACGACAAGACCAACAAACAGAATTTTCTGCTTCTGATTCAACTGCGCTGGATCGCGGTCGGTGGTCAGATCGTGACGATCCTGTTCGTCCGCTACGTGCTCGGCATTGGATTGCCGCTGGTCCCGATGGCGGTGGTGATCCTGCTGCTGATCGCTCTCAATGTCGCCAGCCTGCGCCGGCACAGCAGCCAGGACGCGATCACCAACACCGAGCTGTTTCTTGGGCTGCTGCTCGACGTCACCGCGTTGACGGTCCAGCTTTACCTGAGCGGCGGTGCGTCCAACCCCTTCATTTCGCTTTACCTGCTCCAGGTCATCCTGGGCGCGGTGCTGCTGGAGACATGGTCGGTCTGGGCGCTGGTCCTCATTGCAAGCACGTGCTTCATCGCGCTGACCACTTTCTACCGTGAGATCAGCCTGCCCGCCGCACACGGTGCCGGGCTGTTCAGCCTGCACATCCAGGGCATGTTCATCTGTTTCGTTCTGGCGGCAACGCTTCTGGTGCTGTTCATCACCAGGGTCCAGAACAACATTCGCACCCGCGACGCCCATCTTGCGGATTTGCGCCAGCAGTCGGCGGAGGAGGCTCACATCGTTAGGATGGGCCTGCTCGCCTCCGGTGCCGCGCATGAGCTCGGCACGCCGCTGGCCACGCTTTCCGTCATCCTCAATGACTGGCAGCGCATGCCGGCTCTCGAGGCAGATCCGGATCTGGCGCAGGAAATCCGGGAGATGCAGGGCCAGTTGGACCGTTGCAAGAAGATCGTTTCGGGAATCCTGATGTCGTCGGGCGAATTGCGCGGCGAAGGCACGGTTCGCACCTCCGTCGACGCCTTCCTGGCGGAACTGGTGGCCGAATGGAAATCGACACGTCTGCCGCAAGGTTTCGAATACACCAGGCGTTTCGGCGCCAACCAGGAGATCGTCTCCGATCCCGCGCTCAAACAGGTGATGTTCAATGTACTGGACAACGCACTTGAAGCGTCGCCTCTATGGGTCGGGTTGATCGTCAGCCGCCACGCGGACGATCTCATCGTCGAAGTTGTCGACGCGGGACCGGGATTTGAAGAAGCCATGCTTGCAGAATTCGGCAAGCCCTACACGTCGACCAAGAACCGGCCAGGTAGCGGGCTCGGCCTGTTTCTGGTCGTCAATGTCATCCGCAAGCTGGGGGGTACCGTCACCGTAAGAAATAGAACCGAGGGGGGAGCTTCGGTTACGTTGCATCTGCCGCTGGCTGCTCTGTCTCCGCGAGGGCACAATGCCGACTAAACGCACGCTGTTGATCGTCGAGGACGACATCGCCTTTGCCAACGCACTGCGCCGGTCTTTCGAACGGCGTGACTACGAAACGCATAGCTGCCGGAGCGTCGACGGCGTGCATGCGCTGATCGGCACCGTTGCCTTCCAATATGCCGTCGTCGATCTCAAGCTCGCCAGCGGCTCGGGCCTGGAATGCGTCAGGGCGCTGCACGAGCACGATCCTGAAATGCGGATCGTCGTGTTGACCGGCTTTGCAAGCATCGCCACCGCTGTCGAGGCGATCAAGCTCGGCGCCTGCCAGTATCTCGCCAAACCCGCCAATACAGACGACATTGAAGCGGCTTTCGGCCAGGTCGAAGGCAATGCTTCGGTGCCGCTGGCCGAGCGACCAACCTCGATAAAGAACCTCGAATGGGAGCGCATCCACGAGACGTTGGTGGAGGCCGACTTCAACATTTCGGAGACGGCACGACGGCTGGGCATGCACCGCCGGACTTTGGCGCGGAAGCTGGAGAAGAGGCGTGTAAAGTAGACACGATCTACCGGGCATCGCACATCGTGCCGATACCAATGATAAAATTGATGCCGGCAACAATCGTTACATTCGAACGATGTCCTCCGAAGGGAAAAATTGGCAGGGCAGGGATTAAAATCCCCACATGCTCCGTAAACAGGACATGAAACCGCCGGTGCCACGTTTTGACATCATAGGACAGCTCGGTTCGCTGCGCCGCTATGCGCGCTCGCTGACGCGCGACAGCACCGACGCCGAGGATCTTGTCCATGACGCGCTGGTGCGCGCTTATGAGCGGCGCAGCACGTTCCGCTCCGGCGGAAACCTGCGCGCGTGGCTGCTGTCGATCGTCCACAACACCTTCATCGACAAGATGCGGTCCCGCAAGTCCGAAGCGTCGCGCGTCGAACAGGCTGGATACCTGGCCGACGGCAGCACGCCGGCACCACAGGAACATTCGGTGCGCCTGGCGCAGGTGCGCGAGGCTTTTTTCAGCCTGCCGGAAGAACAGCGTTCAGCGCTGCACCTCGTCGCAATCGAAGGCCTCTCCTATCAACAGGCCGCCGATGCCAGCGGCGTGCCGCTCGGCACGCTGATGTCCCGCATCGGCAGGGCGCGCGCCGCACTGCGCGAGATGGAGGAGCCGGCGAAGGCAAAAAACCACCTCAGGATCGTTGGAGGCCCGTCATGACCGCAACTGTCGATCCCGTGACCGATATCGACCTCGACGCCTATGTCGACGACCAGGTCGACGTTACCCGCCGCATCGAGGTCGAAGCATTCTTGTCCGCTCGCCCGGAGGCGGCGGCGCGCGTGATGTCGGATCTCAGGACCCGGGATGAACTGCGCGTGGCGCTTGCCTGCTCCAAGGGCATGGCGCGCCCCGCGACCGCCGATGCCGCGCGGCGGCTGGAGAGGGGGCTTGCCCGCGGCCGGCTCTTCGGCGTGTTGCAGCGCGCGGCGGCGGTCGCCGGCTTCGTCGCCGCCGGCTGGCTGGCAAACGGCATCATCGGGCCGATGTCGGTGACCAAGGTCGTCGCCTCGCCGCAGCCGCCCGCCTATGTCGACGAGGCGGTGCAGGCCCACAGGACGACGCTGGTGCGCGAGAGCATGCCATCGCAGGCGGAAACGCCCAATTACAACGCCGGCGAAATCCGCGCCGCCACTGCCATCGTCATGCCGTCGCTGCCGACGGATTGGAGGGTGCGCGACGTGCAGATCTATCCGTCGCGCTTTGGGCCGAGCGTCGAGATGGCGGTCGAGACGAAAGACATGGGGCTGGTGTCGCTGTTTGCGATCCGGCCCGGAACCTTCGACGTCGTCAAGCCGGCGATAGCGCCCTCGGGCGACATTTCGTCGGCCTATTTCCAGATCGGCGATGTCGCCTATGCGGTGGTCGGACGAAGCGAGGTCCACGACCTCGACCGCGCCGCCGAGACGCTTGCCAAGACGCTTTACTGATCGATTCACAAA
>NZ_RZOL01000910.1:0-521 GCF_004022985.1 Mesorhizobium sp. M7A.F.Ca.ET.027.02.1.1
CCGATATCCTCCGGCACAAATAAATTCACATACCGGCCCAAGACGGCCATCGCTGTCTGCAATCCAGGAAAATTCGCCCAAAGTATCACTTTTGCCATGACTTTCCGGCGCAAGTTCAAATGCTTCAGATCGCGTCATATCCGATAACTTCATATTGCCCTGGCAATATTGTCCGTTCGCCTCATGTAGTTTCTCCATCCACAGTGGCATATCGCCCTGCAACGTTGCGGCCAGACGCTCACCGGATAAAACCTGCGTGCGCTGCATTTCACTAAAGACGAGGTTTTTATATAGCTCACACTGTTTTTTCATTTCCTCGTCGAGCAGCGATAAAGTCTGCAGTTGTAGTAACGCGCTGTTCCATGCGCCGTCAACGCAATACAATTTAAACAGCACTTCACGGGCTTTGAGATCCTGCGGAGACGCCTTCACCTGGGAAAGAACCTGCGCCAGCAAATCATTCAGAGAAGAGGTTTTTAATGTTTCGGTTAATGTCGTAATATCCTGCATAGTAGTAACTC
>NZ_RZOL01000911.1:0-518 GCF_004022985.1 Mesorhizobium sp. M7A.F.Ca.ET.027.02.1.1
ATATGGTCGCGGTCGACAAGACGACCGGCCATCTCGAAATTGCACGAGCCCTGAAACCGGGTGACCTGTCCCAGGATGAAGCGGTCACGGCGGCGAACATCGTGCGCTATATCAGGGCGCGCGAGACCTATGATCCGCGCATGATCAAATCGAATTTCGATCTGGCCCAGCTCTATTCGACCGGAGCCGCTGCTGACGATCTTGTGCGGGAATTTACGCCCTCAAATCCGAATTCCAGAGACAAGCGTTATGGGATGGACACGACCATCGCCGTAACGGTGAAATCGGTTTCGTTCCTGAATCGCACGACGGCCACGGTCCGCCTTTCGACCGAGGAAAAGCGGCAGAACACAACGCGGCGTGAGCACTGGGTGGCGGTTATCAAATTCCGCTACACCAGCACGCCGCTCAAAAATGAGTATCGGTTCGATAATCCATTGGGCTTCCAGGTTACGGAATACCGGCGTGACCAGGAATCGCTGCCCGACGCCGCGCCAGCCGACAGGACGGTACAATGA
>NZ_RZOL01000912.1:0-512 GCF_004022985.1 Mesorhizobium sp. M7A.F.Ca.ET.027.02.1.1
GTCGGATTGAGTTCACCCCCTCATTTCGAACTCCCCGCCGCCCCTCATCTGCCTGCCGGCATCTTCTCCCCGTAAACGGGGAGAAGGGGCTGGTCGCGACCTCGGTGCCATCTCTGCAACGTTGGCGATTGGCGAAACCATTGATGACAGCGTCCTTCGCCCCGTTTACGGGGAGAAGATGGCGGCAGCCAGATGAGGGGCGGCGCCGACTTTGACGCGTAAGCTTGTCCTTCGAACCTCTCAATCATGCTCATCGGCGCACAGCGCATGATCCGACAGCGCGCGGATGACGTAGCAGTCGCCGACCGTCTGGCCATTGCAGCACGTGGCGATGCGTTCGAGCTCGGCCTCGAGCCGCTTCAACTGGGCAATCTTTTCCCTCACCGAGATCAGTTGCTCCTCGGCGATCTTGTCGGCGTGGCCGCAGGGCTGCTCGGGGTGGCCGCTCAACTCGATCAGGGAGCGGATGTCCTCGACGGCGAAGCCGAGGTCGCGGGCGTGGCGGATGACGT
>NZ_RZOL01000913.1:0-510 GCF_004022985.1 Mesorhizobium sp. M7A.F.Ca.ET.027.02.1.1
GCACCGGCGGGCACGTCTTTGCCGCGACGCTGGACGAGCACAACGAGAACGTCGCCCGCTATCGCGCGTTGCTGAAGAAGCAGGCCGATGATGCCGCCAAAGCCGCCAAGACGACTGGCACCGGCGACAGCAATGCCGTCAAACCCGCTGGCGGTGGGCCGGCTGACGGTGCCGACGACAGCGGCGGTGACGCGGGCGCTGCCCAGTAAATGAAGAAAGGCGTTGCCCGGCAGGCAACGCCCTGACATTTGGAAGAGCGCCGCGCGTCCGGTTTCGGCGCGCCTGCGGCGCAGTCTTTTTCAAGCCGCACTCGCTCTGTCCGGAAAGCCGGTTCAGGGCGATGTGCCAGGGACGTGTGGGCGATATGAATTTGCAGAGCATGACCGGTTTTGCACGTGCCGTCGCCGAGCACGAAGGCACCTCGATCGCCTGGGAGGTCAAGTCCGTCAACGGCAAGAGCGTCGAGGTACGGCTGCGGCTGCCGCAAGGCTTCGAGCGGTTGGAACCTGC
>NZ_RZOL01000914.1:0-510 GCF_004022985.1 Mesorhizobium sp. M7A.F.Ca.ET.027.02.1.1
GTCCTACGTCCCTTTTTGGCCGGAGGTAGCCGCTTCTTATCGGAGGTTGCCCCGGCGGGGCTGGCTGCCTCTTTCAAAGAAGGTACCCCACTGAACTCCGTCATCGAGCGCTTCACAGCACGCGTGGCCTCAATATGCCGCGCAATCTCGGTGAAGTTGAAGCCGAACGTCTCGATGTCCCGCTTCACGCTGTCGTCGTCACCAGTCCGACCAATGAGCGTCCACACCGGCACCTTCAGGTGCCGTGCCAGCCGCTCCAGGGTGACGAATGTCGGGTTCCCTTTCCCCGTCCGCAACTGGTAGAGCGTGCCGCGCGATAGCCCGGTAGCGTCAGCGAAACTCGCATAGTCCGGGTACTCGTTCTCGATTTGGCGAAGTCGTAGTGCGAGCAGGATCGAAAGCCAGCCATCGCTGTCTTCTGTCTTGTTTTTAAAAATCGGCACAGCTGCACTCCCGCTTATCGGTCCGAATATGACCGCTATTTTCTGTGAGATGTCTAGTGGTTAGGTT
>NZ_RZOL01000915.1:0-508 GCF_004022985.1 Mesorhizobium sp. M7A.F.Ca.ET.027.02.1.1
CTCGACGCCCCTGGCCGAGGCGACGGCCGCGACGAAATTACCCGCCTCGCCGCCGTCGCCTCGGCCAGGGGCGTCGAGACGCTGGAATGCCCGGTCACCGGTGGCGTGCATCTGGCGGCGGCCGGAAAGATCACGGCGCTGGTCGGCGGCGATCCTGCGCTCTACGAGCGTCATCGACCGGCCATCGAGGCGATGTGCGCAAAATCGTTCCTGATGGGTCCGGTCGGCTCGGCGGCGGTGATCAAGGTGATCACCAACATGCTCGCCTTCATCCATCTCGTTGCCGCCGGCGAAGCGCTGATGCTGGCCAAAAAGGGCGGGCTTGACCTCGCCCAATCCTACCACGCCATATCAGCCTCCTCCGGCAACAGCTTCGTCCACGAGACCGAAAGCCAGCTCATCCTCAACGGCTCCTACGACATCGGCTTCACCATGGACCTGGCGCTGAAGGACCTCGGCTTCGCGCTCGCCATCGGCGAGCAGTCCGGCGTGCCGCTTGAGCTGGCAT
>NZ_RZOL01000916.1:0-508 GCF_004022985.1 Mesorhizobium sp. M7A.F.Ca.ET.027.02.1.1
CATCAAGTAGGTCGTCTTCCATGACTATCATCCTTGTTTGGCGGATGGCTTGCCAGGGCGCCACTCGGCCGAAGGGGAGGGGGTGCAAACTTGGCGGCCATTGCCGTGCTTTGCCGAATTGCGGCGCCGCGGTGACCAACCCCGCTGACACCGCTCCCGGAAGGAGGATCGAAGGTGCTGAGCCGTCGGACGTCAGTCGTTCGCATTGGCATTGGTCGCCTGAAAGGCGTTGAAGGTCGTCGCGACCAGATCGGTCGTGTAGACCGTCTCGCCGTCCTTTTCGTAGGATGAGTTGTTTATGCGGCCTTCAGCTATGACCGGCTGGCCTTTGGAGACGTTGTCTTTGATCCACGCGGCCTGATCATCGAACACGGTGACAGTGACCCAATCCGTCCTGGTTTCCTTTTTCCCGGCGTCGTTGGTCCAATGGCGGTCGGCAGCGATGCTGACCTTGACCGCCTTATTGAAGCTGGTGACGCTGCCTACGTTCCCGGCAACGGTGAAACGG
>NZ_RZOL01000917.1:0-506 GCF_004022985.1 Mesorhizobium sp. M7A.F.Ca.ET.027.02.1.1
ATCCAGCGAGAAGGGGAGGTGGTGCACCTCGTCGCCCACGAGCTGACCGATCTGTCCGCCGAGCTGGCCAGCGTGGGAAACCGCGAGACGCCGTTTCCGTTGCCGCACGGCCGCGGGGACGAGGCTCATCACGGCGGATCGGGCATCGATTCACGCGGCATGCCGAAGGGGCGCGACATCGTCGATACCTATGACCATATCGAACATATCAAGGTCAAGACGCGGGACTTCCGGTAGCGATTCCGGACGGCCACTTCAGCAGCATGTTGTGCACACTATTGTCGCGCACGGTTAACGGCCGATTGGCAGCAGCTCACCCCATGCCGGATCCCAAATGTCGTCGCTCTCAAGCGCAACGACTGCCCGCACCTTTTTAAAGTCGGCGAGCACCTCCACCGCCGGACGCCGCCCCGTTTCCTGATCCGCGGCGTAGCCGGTGTATTTGTGACCGTCCGGCTCAAACCACTTCAACGATTCCACGGTAGCCATGGCGTCGCCCTTGCGGC
>NZ_RZOL01000918.1:0-503 GCF_004022985.1 Mesorhizobium sp. M7A.F.Ca.ET.027.02.1.1
CGTAGTACGGCAAGGGAGACTCGGTTTCCTTCGCCGGTCCCCCAGCGCTTTCCTTCACATCGCTCATTGGTGCCCCAAAACTATGCGGGATCCGTCAGCTTTCGGGAAAGCCGCGCATATTCCGCTGAATTCTCGTACTTTCTCTGGGCGAGGCTCACGCGCGCCCGCTCGCGACCCGCCAGGCGTTCCTGCCGCGTGCTCCAGCCCATGCGTCCCATCAGCGTCCGCTGACCGGCTTGGCCCATCGATCCGAAAGCGCCGCCGTAGAAGCGCCCAAACGAAGGCGTTCCAATACCAATTCCGCCTGCGAGTGAGGCGGCAACGTTGGTGATCTGCGACAGCAGCAGCACGCCAACAAGGCAGATCAGGATGAGCGGGGCGGCTTCGGTCAAAGTCGTAGTCGCGGCACCGTTCGACCGGTTAACCGCGTCGAAATAGGTCTGGGTGATCGAGATGAAGAAGGCGCAGAAGGCGTAGACCAGAATCTGCACACACATGTACTG
>NZ_RZOL01000919.1:0-498 GCF_004022985.1 Mesorhizobium sp. M7A.F.Ca.ET.027.02.1.1
TCCCCGATGGGCGGCAGGCAAACCTAAGGCGAAACCCCTATTCAGGGGGCTGTTGCTGTCGCGTCGGCCAGGCCGCATCTCCGCGGGTTACGTCTGGATTTTGTCAGAGATTACATGTGAATTAGGGCTGTCCACTCGATCACCTTGTCCCGCGAGCGTGTAAGCAAGAGGAATGCAAGACCTCGCCAATTCTTCGACCACCTGCCAGTCCGAGTTCATCGACCTCGATCGCACGCTTTGTGACATCCCGGTCGGCGATAACCTGACGGACGAGCTCGACCTGCAGAGGCGCATGGGTTCGGGCGCTTCGAGCACCTGGGCCGAGCTCTGCCCGGAAATGCGGGTGGTCGTATTGGCCGAGGCGGGAGCCGGAAAGACCTGGGAGATCCGCAATCTCGCCGGCCGCCTCCGCAACGAGGGCAGGGTAGCGTTCTTCATCCGCCTGGAGTCGCTGGCGGAGAATTTCGAGCTCGCGTTTGAGCCGGAGCAGTATCCGGA
>NZ_RZOL01000091.1:0-17578 GCF_004022985.1 Mesorhizobium sp. M7A.F.Ca.ET.027.02.1.1
GGCTGAAGGGAGCGGCCTTCCTTTTTTGAGCAAGCATGTGCTCGGACGGGAAGCCTCGATCCCGAGACGGCTATTATGGTTTCCGCAGGGAGATGTTCAAACAACTGAGCCAGAGCCTCATCCCGATTCGTCGGGTGAGGCTCTGGCTCGAAACACTGGATCGTGTTGGAAGTCGGTCTATTGGCTGGCCAGCGGCGCCAGCTTGATCTTGATCACATCGCCAGGCAGCACCGGAGTTTCTTCCTTGGCGGCTATTTCGGTGGTCTTGCCGTCGACATTGCGCACCAATGAATAGAGCAGGGTCGGCTGCTGATCATTTGTCATAGCGGCCGCCATCGCGGGATCGCTGGCCTGGGCTATCAGGCCTTTCTGCATGTTCACCTTCAACGCGGCCTCGTTCAGGTCGGCTTCGGTCTGCTGCCGGTCAGTGGCGAGACTTGAACTCAAGGTGTTCTGGGCATCGATAGCATCCTGCTTCGCCTTGCTGATCGCCTGCTTGGCGGTGAGGATGGCGGTTTCGTAGTCCAGGATCTTGCCCTGCAGGTCGGCCACGGACTGGCGCGAATCCAGCAGTCGGGCATTGGCGATCAGGCCTTTTTGCGCCAGCGGACCGATGCTGGCGAGTTGCTGCTGCGCCAAGTCGACCTGCTGCTGCTGATTGACGATCTTCTTCTGCAGCGACTCGATTTCAGATTCCAAAACCCCCTTCAGGTCGTCGAGCGCCTCGAGTTTCAGCTTCAGCGCCTTTTGGTCGGCCGTCAGAATCGTCATCTCGTCCGCCACGATGGCCGGCAGTCTCGGATCGCCCTCGACCTCCTTCGGCACGTCGAAACTCGCCTTGCCGGCCATATCCGCATCGATGCGGGCGCGCCTGACGATCAGTCGGATGCGCTGGTCGTCGGAGATGTCGAACATGCCCTTGGCGGTGACCAGGTCCTTGCCGAGCTGGGGGCCGTAATCGGCGTTGCGCCTGATGCCGCCGGCGACGCTGATCGCCTTCAACACCGTCAGGTCCGGGACATAAGGAAATTGGCCTGGGTTCTGGACTTCGCCCGAAATGTAGAATGGCCGGAACTGCGCCATCTCGACCGAGGCTTCCGGTCGGTCCGACAAAGCGAGCTTTTTCTGCAGCGCATCGCCGATCGCCGCCGAGATTTCGGACGTGGTCTTGCCGGATGCCGGCAACTCGCCGGCGAACGGCACCGACAGCGTACCGGATGGACCGACCGTGTACTCGCCATTCACCGCCGACCAATCACGAAATGTGCCTTCGACTGTCTGCCATTCGGCGACGCGGATGGTGAGCTTGTCTTGCGAGCCGAGGCGATAGTCGCCGGCGGCGGCGATGTGCGGGGCGACGAGCGCCATGGCAAGGCATGTGGCCAGCAAACGCGCCCGCCGCAGCCGGCCGGAATCCGGGCCGCTGCGAAAGGCTTCGAACAAATCTGTTTTCAACTCAACGTTCCGATCCGCTATAGCCCCATCGCCCGATGAGCTTGCGTCGAATGGCCGATGCCAATGTCTGGCATTGGCCACCGGCCGGTCAGTAAGAACCACGCGACATCCAGACGGCCGGGACGGTCTTGATGATGATGCGAACGTCCTCGAACAGCGACCAGTTCTCGACATAGTGGCGATCGAAGGCGACGCGGCTGTCATAGGACACATCGTTGCGGCCGCTGACTTGCCACAGGCCGGTCAGGCCCGGGCGGGATTTCAGGTAATAGACGGCGGACGTGCCATAGATCTCCAGCTCGTCGCGCACGACCGGACGAGGGCCGACAAGGCTCATGTCGCCCTGCAGGATGTTGATGATCTGCGGCAGCTCGTCGAGGCTGAGTTTCCTCAGCACAGCTCCGACACGGGTAACGCGCGGATCGTTCTTCAGCTTGCGGGTGGCGATCCATTCCGCGTTGGCGTCCGGGTTGGTGGCGAGATAGGTTGCCAATACCCTGTCGCCGTCCGGAACCATGGTGCGGAACTTCAGGCAAGGAAAAATCCGCCCGCCGCGTCCAATTCGCCTGTGACCGTAGAAAATCGAGCCGCCGTCGGAAAACTTGACCAGCAGCGCTATCATGACAAACAGCGGGCTGAGTGCGATCAGTCCGATCAGTGAACCGGCGATATCGAAGCTGCGTTTGAGCAAGCCGCCGATCGGTGGCGGAAAATCGATGTCAGCCTGCGAAAAGCTCGCCGTGGCCGACTTGGCAACGTCCCTCATGCCGTAAACTCCATGCGTTGAACGAATGGTTCAGCGCACGATACCAAAAAAATGTTGCAGCGCAACACACAATTTACCACCCCATTGAAATAGTCACGTCATGAATTGACTAAATAATAAGCTTGTCATGCACAAATTTCGGCGTATTTAGCACATTTGTGACAATAAATGGGCACGGCCGAAAAAATAGAGGCCTTTGTGGGGCGGTTTTTAGGCGGACCTACCTATTTGCCAAGGCAAGCTGCAAATTAGTGCTTTATCATGCCCTGATGCTTGGTGAAAACCGTATAAAATACTACTTAATATTGTCTATCTTACTGAAAAATGCCGAGGAGAGGAGATCGGCTTAGCTCCCGTTGCGTGCATTGCAGCATGGCAGAGTCGATCGCAAAAGCTCGATCAAAAATATCCGAAGTTGCCCTTGCCGCCTATTGCTCGCCTTAATAGAATTGCAAATTATACCTGTCACGGTGACGACAGGTGGAAAAGGCCGGAAGCAACCGGTCGAGAGTGGGCGACCTTAACAAGCCCACATGACAAGGGACGGCGCTCGGGTGGGGCAATCGTGATAATACCCGAGCCGGTTTATGGGCTGTTGGGTATGGCACTTCCAAAATTCATCCTCGGGATGATTTTCGCTCTGGCGATCGTCGTCGGCTGGTCCTGGCTGGGCGGAGCGTCGATAGGCACGATATTGGTGCGCGTCATCATCTGCGCCGTGATCATTCAGGCCGGCTATTTCGTGCTCATCTACACCATGATCGCCAGGAGCGCGCCGACGCCTGCCGACATAGCCCGTGACGCCGAGCGCAAACTGAACGCACCAGAGGTCGCCGAAAGCGAGAAGCTGGGCGGTGCCAGGCGCGGCCTGCATTGATGCAGATTGCTCAAACCTGCCCCCGGTTTGTAGGCATGCTTCGAAACAAGAGACTAGGCGCCGCGTGAATCGGTTTCGGCGCGTCTTGGTCGCCGGCTCACGCGACATCGGCGGGTTCGCCCTCTGACTGTTCCCCCGACAGCATCTTCGACAACCGGCTGCCGGTTTTTTCCTTCAGCCGCTGATATTGGCCGACCTCGACGATACGGCCGTTTTCCATCGCCACCACCCAGTCGGCGAAGGCAATCATCGACGGCCGGTGCGCGATGGTCAGGATCGTCATCGTGCCGCGCAATCCGTCGATCGACCTGGCGATCAGCGACTGGTTCTGCCAGTCGAGCGCGCTGGTCGCCTCGTCCAGGATGAGCAGTGACGGCTTGCGCAGCAGCGCGCGCGCGAGCGCGATGCGCTGGCGTTCGCCGCCCGAGAGCCGCACGCCGCGATCGCCGACCACCGTCTCGAGCCTGAGGTCGAGCCGTTCGACAAACTCGCCGGCGTGCGCCTGATGCAGCGCGGCCCACAGGTCGCCATCGCTGGCCCGTGGCGCGGCAAGGCGCAGGTTCGCCGCGATGGTGTCGTGCAGGAGGAACACGTCCTGCGGCACATAGGCCACCTGGTCGCGCCAGCGACGGCGATTGCTGGCATCAATCTCGACGCCGTCGACAAGCATCATGCCGGTGGTGGGCTCCAGCAGGCCAAGCAGCATATCGGCGATCGTGCTCTTGCCCGATCCGGACGGGCCGATCAGGGCGGTGACCTTGCCGGCCGGCAGGCCGAAGGTGATGCCGCTCACCACCACCTTGTCGCCAGCATCTCCATAGGCGAAGGAGACACCGCGAATATTCAATCCCGTATTGAGGGAGAGTGTCCCGGCGTCGGCGAACTCGGTATGGCCTGGTTCGCGTTCGGCATCGAAACGTGCCTGCAGGCTGCGCATTGCCGTAAAGGCGGGCAGGTTGATCAGCACTTGCTGGGCTTGCGTCTGCATGTCCATGAAGCGCGGCGCGATGCGCATGAAGACCAGGAGCAGGACGACGATCTCGGCCAGCGACAGGTTGAAGCGAACCAAAGCCACATAGATGAACAGGCTCAGGCCCACCACGCTCGCCACTTGGAATACCGCGGTGCCGATGGTGCTGTTGCGCACATAGTCGATGTTGTCGGCCTTCATCTTCTCAAGCGTCGACCGCAGCTGCGCGAAATAGCTGTCCTCAACGTTCAGGCTCTTGGCCACCTTGATGCCGCCGAGAAATTCCGAGACCGTCCGGTACTGATCCTGTCGATTGGCGGTCAGCACACGGCCGAAGGCAGTGGCCCGTGTCCGGAAGGGCTGCAGCGCCACGAACATCAGCATGCCGATGACGACGGCAAACAGCGTCATGACCGGCGAGATGAACATGGAAACCAGGAGATAGCCAGCCAGAAGAACGGCGATCTGCACCAGCATCAGCAGTGAGAACGCCGCGCCCTGGACGCGGTCGATGTCGCCGGTCAGGGCATGATCGAGGTCGGAACTGCGCATTCGGGTAAAAACGCCCCAGCGCGCCTTGCCGATGCTTTCGAACAGGTTCATGCGAACGCGGTTGACGAAATCGAACAGCAATTTGGCCATGTAGACCGACTTGAAGCGATTGAACGCCGCCTGCGCTGCAACAAGCCCGACCAGCATGCAAAGCACGGTCGTCAGTTGCAGCGTGCCGTCAGGCACCAGCCAGCGCACGAAATCATTGTTGGGCAGCCGAACAGCGAAATCCTGGTCGGCGCGTCCGACCAGATGCAGCAGCGGGATGAGTAGCAGGATGGAGATGCCCTCGGTCAGGCTGCCGAGGATGAGGAAGAAAAGCGCCGTCCATGTTCGCCGGCCGCCGATCCGGGCAATGGCGGCGCCGAATGCGGCAATTTCTCGAAACAGCGACAGGCGAAGGGTTGGGGACTTCGACATGGTTGCGCTCACGACCGCCGGCTGCCAGCCGACAGATCCTTTTCGATCAGCTCCACGGCTTCGCCGATCCTGTCCAGGCCCGTCGGGACTTCCAGCCGGTACACGCCGATATGGTTAGCAATCCATGAACATTGCTGAAGATGCGCCGCCGCGAAGTCGTCGGGGAGAGCCGCGAGGCCGAAGCGCGTCACATAGGAGAATTTGATGATGGCCGGCAGGGCGGCAATGGCGGGCAAGGGCGTGATGCCAGCCCTTTCGCCGCGCTCGAGGATATAGATCCTGGTCGCCGGCACCTTATCGCCCGAAAAGTCACCGTTCAGGCGATGCTGCATCTTGTCGATCGCCGGATGCACTTGCGGCCGCACTTCCGCTTCCCCGAGCGAGATCGCCGCCGCGGCGTCGGCCGCCAGCTTGATCTGCGGAAATCCCGGAACGGTCATTGGCTCACTCGGATTGGCGAGGTCCAGCGCCACCACATCATCGGTAAGCAGTCGATGCCCGGCCCGGATCATCGCACTTGCGGTCGTCGACTTGCCGGCACCCTTGTCACCCATGAAGATGGCGCTCGTGCCGGCGGCGGCGATGGCGCTGGCATGCAGGACAAGCAGGCCGCGCCGGTGCAAGAGCAGCGCCATGACCGGGCCGAGCAGCGGAAACGCCAGCAGCGCGTCGTCGACGCCGGGCGCCGGTTCAATGTCGATACGGTTGGAATCGGTGATCAGGAACGCGCCCACGGCATGCCAGGCCAGATATTGCCGGTCCGCCTCGAAGCGAAAGTCGGTCGCGGCTTCGGGCGCCGGCTTTGGCAGGTCGATCGCGCCGACGGCGATCACGACATCCGCCGCCCCGGGCGGCGCCGGCTGCAGTTCGGGCAACATCACCTCCGACGCGATGGTCAGACCATAGGCGCGGTAGAAGCGGCGTTCTCGCATGGCCCTGCCATGCGGACGGGGATTATCACTGTATGCGGCCATCGGCTCGTTGCGCGGCATCACGTGGGGCTCCCGCCGTGCTGGAGTTGCCGCAGCCAGAGCGACAGCGAGGCCGAGCGCCAGACATACTGGACATCCAGGGGGGCTGCCTGATCGGGCTGGCGCAGCAGTCGCGCATAGGCAGCACTCACTTGCGGCAGATTGACATAAGGCGCGATGCGGCCTGCATCCGAGACCAGCAGCTGTTCCAGGAGGTCGCGATGATTGCGCAGCATGCCGTTGACGAGATTGGCGGTGAAGTCGATCTTGTCGCGTCGCCACTGCACCGCCTCCGGCAATACGCCTTGCATGGCGCGACGCAGCACATAGCGACCAAAGCCGTGGCTCAGCTTCTCCTCGCCCGGCAATGCCAGGCAGAACTCGACCAGCGGCTTGTCCCAGAATGGGTATCGCGGCTCGACGCCGAAATTGGCGGCGGCCTTGTCGAGAACCTCGAAAGCATGCGGGACATAGCCGTTCGACAGGATCCAGCGATGGCTCAAGGCGTCGCTGGCCTGAACGCGGGGCGGCATATAGCCGGCCCGGTGAAACCGGTCGACAAGCTCGGTGCGCTTGGCAAGGTCCGGATTGATCAGGTCGCGCCAGCTTCGCGCGCGCTGCACGTGCGCGGGCTTGCGGATACTGTTCAGGGCACGGTTGGCCAGATGCCTCAGCTTGGCGATGCGCCAGGCCGGCCCGTAGAGGGTCAGGAACTGGAGATAAAGGCCAAGCGTGCTGTCGCCATAGGTATTGGAGGCGCTGCGGACCTCGCGCCACAGATCCATCCATCGGCCGCCATTCGCAAGCTCGTGCAGGTGACCATGGCCTTGGGAAACGACCTCGTCGCCGCCATGGCCGTCCAGTAGCACCTTGATGCCCTTGGCGCCGGCAGTCCGGTAGATACCGCGGGTGAGCGTCAGGCCCGGCGCCAGGAACATTCCTTCCTGTTCTTCCAGCACGCGTTCGAATTCGGCGAAAGGGGCATAGTTGCCGACCGGGATCAGTGTCGCGTCGACCTTCTGCTGGTCGAGAACGGCATCGATGAAGGGCCGCTCGTCCATCGGCGAGCCCTTCTCGAAAACCAGCGAGAAGGTCGGCAGCTTCGGCTTGCGCGCAGCGGCATTCTGCAGGCCGGCGACACAGGCGATAGATGAGGAATCGAGGCCGCCGCTCAACATTGCGCCGACTGCCGAGGTCCCTCGCATGCGGTTGCGCACCGATTGCGAGAAAAGATGGGCGAATTCCTCCGATGCATCCGACCGCAAGGGCCGCGCCGACGGCTCGATCTGCCAGTATCGACGCAACATCACCTGTTGCGCGGTGACGGTCAGGCTGTGGCGGGCCGGCAGGCTGAATATATCGCTGTAGGGGGTCGACTGCGGGTCGTCGGGAAGTCCGGCCAGGAAGCCGGAGATCTGGCGCTCGCTGACACGTGCGCGGATACCTTCGACCCCCAGGATCGGCCCGATCTCGGACGCGAAGGCAAAACGCCGGTCCGCCGCGTGGTAGTAGAACGGCTTGACGCCAAAATGATCGCGCGCGCAAAACAGCGATTGCCGCTCGTCATCCCAGATGGCGAACGCGAAATCGCCTTGCAGATGCTCCGGACAGGCTTCGCCCCAACGCAGATAGGCCCGCATCAGCACGATCGCGTCGGCCACCGACTGGTCGCGGATACCGAGCCTGGCTAGCAACTCGTCACGGTTGTCCAGCCGGCAATCGGCGGTGATGGCGAGCCGGTCGCCAGCCATCGACAAAGGGCCTGGACCGACCTCATCCGATGTGTTGAGCCAGGCGTGGCCAAGGGCGATGCTGGTGTCCAGCCACCATGAACCGCCGTCGGGACCGCGATGGCGCATGCGCGCCAGCATTTGCTGAATGTCTGCCGCCGCGACCGCCGGTGCGTGTGCTCCGCGCAGCAGGATTCCGGCGACGCCGCTCATCGGCTGCCGTGGTCGACGAGATGGGCGAAGCCGTCGACCGATCCGCCAAGCACGATATGGTTGTCGCTGACCAGCCAAGCATGTGCTTTCAACTGCTCGCCCGTACCACGTTCGATGCCGATGCGTATTGTCGATTCATTGCCTTGGCGGGCGAGAATATACTGGCCGGAGAGCGCCTGGGTCAGGCATGTCGCGTAAGGGACGAAACGGGCCGCGGCGGCAACACCCCAGGCGACACGCCGCAGTTCACCCATCGAGGCGCACTGCCGCGCGTCGAGCCGCGTCACCAGGCTGCGTACACGATTGTAGGACAGCAGCGTCAGCCCCAGCCGAACTGTCGCCACCACCAGCAGGCAATGGCCAAGGAAGATCATTTCCGAGCCGCTCAGGGAGAAAATCCTGACCAGCCCGTGCCGGCTTCCGCCGCGCTTCGACTGCTTGAAGCCTGTTTCCCTCGCAGGTTCCTGCCGTAAAGCCGTGGCCCGAGAAACCAGGGTCCGCGAAACTATGGCCCGCGAAACTATGGCCTGCGAAACCAGCGCCTTGTGCTGGACCGGCTTAGACAAGTGCCTCATGATGCCGTCTCGCAAGCCCATTATCAGTCAGGCCCTTCAGCAATGCGTCGACATCGGCCTGGCAGCGCACCGGGTCGACATTATATCGCGCAAGCACGGCGCTGCGGATGTCGCCGATCGACCGGGGCTCCTGGATCAAATCCCAGATGAAGGCGCCGACGCCATTCAGGCTGTAGTAGACATTGGATTTGAGATTGAGCAGCGCCAAGCCATCGCCGAACTCGCAAGCCACGGCATCCTTGGTCGCACTCACGCTATCGTGGTCGGCCAGATCATGGTCGGATTGCTTCCAGTTCATCCCCGCACCTCACTGACAAAACGCTTCGACATCTCCGGTTGGCGCAGGAGAAGTCGGGAGGCTGGCCCCCCGACCCCTCTTACGTCTGCTTTTGAATCCAGAGTCCCAAAATGTCACTCTGGAACGGCTATAAGTCTCAGGAGAACGTCAGGTCGCCGATCGGCGTGTGCGCGGGGAACGATGCGTCGATCGCCGTGTTGCCGCCGCCACCCTGGGTGATGGTCTCAATCGAACCATGAACCGTCAGGCTTGGTGTCTCGTATTCATGCTTTTCAACATTCTGTTCCATTTTACTCTCCGATTTAGGACTGGAAACGGCCTGTCGAGTGCCGTCAGCACTTTTATGCTGCAATGCAATAGCTGCACGGCAGCATTTATGAGTCAAGACTGTTTTACTTTCCGTTAATCAATTACGTTGCTGGCGTCAGGACATGAGCGGCCATGCCTAAAACTTGTCACTTTTTAGCCGATTCCTTGGGCATGATGGCAGCGCCTGTGCTGATTCTTTAAGCATATGATTTTGCTTGCATAAGTCGTTTGCTTTGTGCTTATTTTTAGGCTTCGCTAATGGAAGAATTTTCTGTTTGGAAAATTCGGCCGGGGATCGGCTAAAAGACTTGGCAAGGATATTTCAGCCGCGGTTCTCACTTCTTTACGATGCGATCTCGATAGGCGCTTCGGTTGCAAAAATTCGCACTGCAAAAGGAAAGGCTTTACGGCATCGAGGTTTTTGGTGATGTTTGCTTCGCACATGCAGCATAAGTGTTCGCGCAAACCGCTTTCTTGGGAGATTGTGCGCTAAATGGCCTTGCCTGACGGCTCATACGAACGATTGCGCACCGCCGGCTGTGCCGACGAGGTGGCCTGCGTGCAGGCCTGCCTGCGATTGTATTTCGCCGGGCCGCACGCCGGCGCGGGCGACATTTCGATGCGTGATCTGGACGGTGCCAAAATTGCCGACATCGCCAGGCTGAACAAGGTCGCCACCTTTGTCCTCAAGGCCCTTTCGCGCGCACCCGCGCTTGAGAGGCCGCCTGAGCTTTTCCGATGGCTCGACACCTACCGCAGGAGGACGGTTTCGATGAACGCGTCCTGCATCATGGATTCCATGGCGGTCCATGATGTGCTGCGCGCCAGCGAGATCGATTTTGTTTTTCTGAAGGGTCCGTTCCAGCAGCAGCTTCTCTACGACGACCACTTCATGAAGCCGTCCGGCGATGTCGACATCCTGGTTTCGCCGCTCGGATTTTTCAGGGCGCGTGATGCGCTTCGCCAGATCGGTTATGAGGTATCAGGCAAGTCGAACTCCGTCTGGTGGGTCCGCTTCCTCGGCGAACAGCACATGACCCGGGACGACGGGCCGAGGTCGTCCACGGTAGATCTCCACTACCGCCTCCAGCAGCCCGGCTCGCCAAGCCCGCGCGACGCGGACGGGTTCCTGCGGCGCAAGCGACAGGTCGAAATCGCCGGTGCGACGGTGCCGTTCACCTCGGTGGCCGATACTTTGCTTTTGTCCTGCATCAGCGTCGCCAAGGCACTTTTCAACCGGGAACCCTGCGCGGGCTACGTCTGTGATATCGGCACCAGCGCCGCCCGCCTCGACGAGGCGGATCAGCAGCGTTTGCTCGATGCCGCAACCGTGCAAGGTTTGGACGACACGCTGCTGCTTGGCCTGCGCGCCGCCGATGTGCTACTCGGCGGCGGTGGCACGCTGCTGTCGCAGCGCGCGACCAGGATCCTGTCGCGCATCGGCAATGAGGATCTGCTCAGCATGGTCATCGCGCCATGGCTGCCGTCGCTGCGGTGGCCGCAGCGGCGAACGGTGCTGTGGGAACTGTGCGGCCGCGCGCCGGTCCGCTATCTGGCCGAAGCCGGTTGGGCGGCGTCCGCCGATATCAGCCGCCGCATCTTCGAGCGGCCGGGGAGTCGCTGAATGAAGGCAAATTGGGTGTTGATGGCAATTCTGTAGGGCATCGAAGGAGTATGGGGCGAGGGCAAATCGATATTACCTGTACGAGAGGCAAATCCATGTCGATGACGAAATCCGAGGTCTGCGTGATCATCGCGGCAAAAAACGCGGCAGCGACAATCGCCGTCGCCATCGCATCCGCGTTGCGCGAACCGGAAGTGGCGGAGGTCGTCGTTGTCGATGATGCCTCTACCGACCACACCGCCGATGTCGCACGATCCGCCGATGATGGCAGCGGGCGGCTCTCCGTGATGCGCCTCGATGTCAATCGCGGCCCCTCCTTTGCCCGCAACGCAGCCATCGCCGGCTCGAAATCGCCGTTCATCAGCATTCTTGATGCCGACGATTTTTTCCTCGAAGGCCGGTTTCGCAACCTGTTTGCCGGCGCCGATTGGGATTTCGCAGCCGACAACATCATGCTGATCAGGGATGATGCGACGGGCGACGCGACGAAAATCGTGGCGCCGCAATTTGCCGCCGATCCGGAATTCCTCGATTTCGAGCGCTTCGTCGAAGGCAACATCTCCAGGCGCCGCGTGCAGAGGGGCGAACTGGGCTTCTTGAAGCCGGTGATCAGCCGTGCCTTCCTCGACCGCCACGGGTTGAGCTACGACGAGAGCCTGCGGCTGGGCGAGGACTATGAACTCTACGCCCGCGCGGTCGCATGCGGGGCGCGGTTCAAGGTCATTCGCTCCTGCGGCTACGGCGCCGTCGTCCGCGCCGATTCTTTGAGCGGCCGCCACAAGACTCAGGACCTGAAGCGTTTGGCCGATGCGGATCTGGCGCTGCTGGCGATCGACAGTCTGCCGGAAGGCTCGAAGGCGGTGCTGCGGCGGCATGAACGGCACGTGCGCGACAAATATCGGCTGCGCAATTTCCTTGACGTCAAGGCTGAGCGGGGGCTGGCATCGGCCGCGGCTTACGCTTTCGCCAGCCTGTCCAACCTCGTCGCCATCGTCCAGGGCGTGGCTTCCGACAAGCTCGAGGCGCTGTTTCGTCGCGTCGGCCTTATGTCCAGCCAAAAGCCTGTGCCGCCGCTGCGCTTTCTGATGGCCGGAACCAGCACGGGCAAGGAACGCTGAGAGCGGACCCCGGTGCTTGCGATTTGTCCGCTCGCAGCACGTCATCACGCAAACCATTTCGGCCAGATTTATGAGTTTACGAATTGGGTGGTTGCCTCGCGGCTCCGACGATGGCAGTCTATGTTGCGGTGCAGCATAGTGGACGACCAGCCGAACTGGCCCCCGATCGGATTGGTCCGATGTCTCTCCCTCAAAAGGAGCAGGACAACGCAACACGAATTTTTTAGCCCCGGCTGCGGGGATCGGCCAGAAGCCCGGCCCACAAGCCGGCGATGACAGGAATCTGAGTTCATGGCCTCGATATTCGGTTTCAGATCAAGGGATCCGGCCCGCGACCGGCAGGCCGATGTTTCACGTCTTGATCGTCTGGCAAAGCTGTTCGAACAGATTGCGGCCGAGATCGAGGCCGAGAGAACCGGGCTTGAGAATCGCTACCGGACAACGTCGACCAACGCCGCCTTCCTGGTCGAAGCCATGGAAAACGGCTCAGCTTCCGACAAGCGGTCTTCGGAAGTCAGCGCACTGACACAGTCGATCCTGAATTGCGAACGCCGCATTGCGGCGCTGTCGCGCCAGGACGGCATGATGAAAGAGCTCCGTCATTCGCTGGATATGGTCTTCGACGAGGACGCCGATTCGGCCGCCTCGGCGGAATTCGCCTGGCCGGCAGGCGCCGGCAGAGGTTGAAACGTGAAGGCTCGGAACTGTTGCAACAGATTTGATGCAAGGCGGGAAGCAATCGAGAGGGTCACAGGGAAGGTCAAGGTTGGCCCGTTCAGGAGCGGTTCGCACGTCGACTTTGGGTTGGGGACACACAGCGCAAAGGTGAGTTTGATATGAAGTCGAATCCGAAACCTACGACGGCAATTGACGCGCCGCCTCTCGCATATCGGACCGGACAAGCCGCCTGGCGACGGCTGGGGTCGCTCGGTGCGTTGCTGCTGGCTGCTCTCGGCGGTTTCCTGGCAACCCCTTCCTACGCCCAGGAAATTCCGACATCGCCGTCCTTCGTCGATGATTTCAAAAGCTTCGATCGCGCGCGCTGGTATGTTTCCGACGGCTGGAACAACGGCAGCCATCAGAATTGCACCTGGTCGAAAGGCATGGTCGAACTGTCGAATAATGTGCTGTCGCTCGGCTTCGAAAAGCAGACGCTGAAGGATCGCGACTACGTCTGCGGCGAGATACAGACCAAGCAGCGCTTCGGCTACGGCACCTATGAGGCACGGCTGAAGACCGATACCGGCTCCGGCCTCAACGCGGCGTTCTTCACCTATATCGGTCCCAGCGACAAGCAGCCCTGGGACGAGATCGACTTCGAGGTGCTGACCAAGGACACTTCCAAGGTGCAGGTCAATGCCTATATCGCGGGCAAGGGCAAGAACGAGAAGCTGGTCGACGTGCCTGGCGGCACGGAGAACGCCTTCAACGACTACGCCTTCGTCTGGCAGAAGGACAGCTTGCGATGGTACGTCAACGGCCAGCTGGTGAACACGATTACCGACCCGGCGAAGCTGCCCAGCCATGCACAGAAGATATTCTTCAGCTTTTGGGGCAGCGATACGATGAAGGGTTGGATGGGAGCGTTCGCGGATCCGGGCCGCAAGCTTTCCCTGCAGATCGAGCGGGTTGCCTTCACGGCGCTCGGCGAACCCTGTCAATTTCCGGAATCGCTGGCATGCAGTGTAAAGTAGTTGGGAAAGTCGATTTGAACCGGCGGGACCGAAAACGGTCCGCTGCCTTGCATGGGAATGAAACCGAATGAATTTGACCGTGTTTGGAATTGGCTATGTCGGCCTCGTGCAGGCTGCGGTCCTTGCCGAAGTCGGGCACCAGGTGGTGTGCGTCGACATCGACGGCGCCAAGGTCGAGCGGCTCAACCAGGGCCTGGTTCCCATTTTCGAACCCGGTTTGGAAAACCTCGTTAAGGAAAACCATGCCGCCGGCCGCATCAAGTTCACCACCGATGCCGCCGCCGCTGTCAGGCATGGCGAGATCCAGATGATCGCGGTCGGCACGCCGCCGGGCGAGGACGGCTCGGCCGATCTCAAATATGTGCTGGCCGTCGCTGAGACCATCGGCCGCGAAATGGACAAACCCAAGATCGTCGTCGGCAAGTCTACGGTGCCGGTCGGCACCTGCGAAAAGGTGAAGGCCAGGATTGCCGACACGTTGAAGAAAAGAGGCCGCGAGGACCTGGCTTTCGATGTCGCTTCGAATCCCGAGTTCCTCAAGGAGGGGTCCGCGGTCGCCGATTGCATGAAGCCGGACCGCATCATCGTCGGCACCGACAGCGAGGACACCGAGGCTGTGATGCGCGAACTCTACGCGCCGTTCAACCGCAACCACGAGAAGATGATCGTGATGGACGTGCGAAGCGCCGAATTCACCAAATATGCCGCCAACTGTATGCTGGCGACCAAGATCAGCTTCATGAACGAGATGGCCAATTTGGCCGAACAGCTCGGCGCCGACATCGAGGAGGTCCGCAAGGGCATCGGCAGCGATCCCCGCATCGGCTACCATTTCATCTATCCGGGTCTGGGTTATGGCGGTTCGTGCTTCCCCAAGGACGTGCGGGCGCTGATCAAGACCGCCGAAGGCGTCAAATTCGACGCCAAGCTGCTGCGCGCCGTCGAGGAGCGCAACAACGCACAGAAATCGGTTCTCTTCGACAAGGTGGACCGCTATTTCAAGGGCAACCTCAAAGGCAAGACCTTTGCGCTCTGGGGCCTGGCCTTCAAGCCCAACACCGACGACATGCGTGAGGCGCCGGCGCGCGTCCTGATGGAAGCGCTCTGGAAGGCCGGCGCCAATGTGCAGGCCTATGATCCCGAGGCGATGCAGGAATGCCAGGCCATCTACGGGTTGCGCGACGACCTGCTTCTGTGCGGCACTAAGGAGGCAGCGCTGCGCGGTGCCGATGCGCTGCTGATCGCCACGGAATGGAAGAGCTTTCGCGCGCCGTCCTTCGACGCGGTAAAGGATGCGCTGATTACGCCGGTCATCTTCGACGGCCGCAACCTCTATGACCCCAAGGTCATCGCCCGCCACGGCATCGAATATCACTCGATCGGCAGAATGGCGGCATGAGACTAGGCCCTGGCAGACGGATGCAATACCGGTCCGCACATGGCCTGCGGGCGCTGGGACTGAGCGCGTATTTCTGTGTGGAGTTGTAGCCGATGGTGCTGGACGTAAAGCCGGAGCAAATCACCAAGGATCATTTCGATCTCGTAGCGATCGGTTCCGGCTTCGGTTCGGCCTTCTTCCTGCACGAGTTCGCCAAGCGCCGAAAGGCACGCATTCTGGTGCTGGAGTGGGGGCGCCACAACACCCATGAATGGCAGCTCGAGCAGAACGTCAACACCGACATCGAAGACGAAACGACCTACAAGACCAATTCCAACAAGCCGTGGAACTACACGATCGGACTGGGTGGCGGGACGAACTGCTGGTTCGCGCAGACGCCAAGATTTCATCCCAATGATTTCCGGCTGAAAAGCACCTACGGTATCGGCAATGACTGGCCGATCAGCTATGACGACGTCGAGCCGTTCTATTGCGACGCGGAAGACATCATGTCGATCTCCGGCGATCCCGACATGGCGGCGATGCTGCCCCGCTCGAAGCCGTTTCCGCAACCGCCGCATCGCATGTCGACACCGGACAGGGTGATGAAGGCGGCGCAGCCCGGCCAGCACTTTGTCATGCCAACCGCGCGGGCGCGGCTGCCGACATCACAACGCACCTCGTGCTGTGCCAATCTGCGTTGCTGGCTGTGCCCGGTCGACGCCAAATTCACCGTCAACAACGGGTTGATGCACGTCTTCGAGCATCCCGACGTCTCGGTCTGCCTCGGTGCGGAAGTCCGCCGGCTCGATCACGTCGGCGGCGCTGTCCGTTCGGTCACGTTCCGCCATGACGGCAAGGAATACCAGGTCAGCGGCGATCTCTTCATTCTCGGCGCCAATGCCATCCAGAGCGCGGCGATCATGCTGCGATCCGGCCTGGGCGGCGAATTCGTCGGCAGCGGCCTGCATGAATCCTACGGCTGGAATTTCGAGGTCTATCTGGACGGCGTCGACAATTTCGATGGCAGCACCATCACCACCGGCCTGAATTTCGGCCTCTATGATGGTCCTCACCGATCGGAGCATGCGGCGGCACTGGTCTATTTCGAGAACCGCTGGCAGCACGGACTGCGTGCCGAAAAAGGGCGGCTACGCCAGGCGCTGCCGCTTGTCGTGGTCACCGAGGACTTGCTCGATCCCGAGAACTTCGTCACGCTTGACGAGGATGAGAATGCCTTCGTCAGCTTCAAGGCGCCATCGGACTATGCGGTGAAGGGCATGGCGCGCGCTCTGGAGAAATTGCCTGGCCTTCTGGCGCCGCTGCCGGTCGAAAAGCTCTTCGACCGCGGCATTCGGCCGAGCGAATCGCACGTCCAGGGCACGCTGAGGATGGGTACGGGCCCAGCCGATTCGGTCATCGACAGCGGCATGATCCACCACCAGCTCAGAAATCTGGTCGTCGTCGGCACCAGCACCTATCCGAGCTGCTCCTGCGCCAACCCGAGCCTGACCGCGGCAGCGCTGTCCTTGCGGGCGGCGAGCCGGATCGCGTGAAAGGAGGTATCGCATGATCGAGATTTCCAGACGCTCGGCCCTGGCCGTCATGGCTGGCGGAGTGGTTTCGACAGGGGTCGCCTACGCCGCCGTTTCCTCGTTCTCGGACGAGGATCTGGTGCGCGTCACGCTGGAAAAATACCTTGGCAAGTTGAACATCCGCATCGAGCATCTGCAGCAGTTCGTGCTGGCGTTCCGCAACAGGAATCCGTGGAACTTTCCAAGCGAAAAACTAAGCGACGCCGTCACGCTGGTGGAGGAACTCAAATTGGGCGCAGCACGCCGCCTGCTGCCCGAGCGAAAGCGGGAAGATCTAGTGCATTTCGACCGCTGGGTGGTCGCCGAATTCCATATGCTGACGGACTATGCCTGGCGCAGTTCGCCCAACGACCCGATCCGATTTACCGGCTGGCAATCGTGTACCAATCCCTTCGCCAATCTGGAGCCGCCGAAACTTGCCTGACGTCGAAAGCGAGGCGGCGGACTTTGCCTGTTGTCTCCGAGCAAGGAATACGAGATGCGACAAGGAGCCCGATCATGAAAGTTCTCTTTGCAGGCGGCAACGGCTACCCGCCCGAGTTCAGCGGCGGCGTTCAGTCGAGCACGCATCATCTGGCCGAACAGCTGATCGAGCACGGTCATGAAGCCGCTGTGCTCGCCGCCCTGTTCGGTGATGGTGTCTTCGGCTTCAAGGCGCGCGCCAAGATGAAGCTGCTGCGGCAGCCGGCGGTTGTCGACAGCTATCCCGGCTATCCGGTGGTGCGGGCCTGGTTTCCCTGGGAAGCAGCGGGCTATGCCGTCGACAGGCTGAAGCCCGATGTCGCCGTGGTCCAGTGTCACAAATCGGTTCCGATCGGCAAGGCGCTGCAGGCGGAGGGCGTGCCTCTGGTCGTCTATCTCCGCAATGTCGAGTTCCATGAACTGGGCGGCGATCTGCGCGAATTGCATTCCGCGCTTTACATCGCCAATTCTGACTTCACCGCACGTACTTACAGACAGGAGTTCGGCATCGAGGCGGTGGTGATCCCGCCAACCATCAACCCGGCGCACTACTCGACGCCGACGACGGGCC
>NZ_RZOL01000920.1:0-498 GCF_004022985.1 Mesorhizobium sp. M7A.F.Ca.ET.027.02.1.1
CCAGAAGGCCGCCTTGATGATGTCGACCAGCGGCGTGCCGTCGGCGGCCTTCTGGCGGGTCGTCTCGTCAAAGAGGATGACGCCGGAGATGTAACGGGTCATCGCCTCCCTGGTGCGGAACATCATCTCGCGGTAGTCACGGCGGCTGTCGGCGGTCGATTCGACGCCAATGACGTCGAAGCGCTTCTTGATGGTGCCTGAACTTTCGTCGGCCGCCAGCAGGCCCTTGCCGTCGGCGACGATTGCGGCGGCAATGTCTTCGAGACGTTCGCTCATTGTTGCTTCTCCTGAAACGGTTGTTCCGCGCTTAACGGAAGTCTACCGCCAAAGGAATGGCATCGGAAAGCTCGAATCGATTGAATGCCTCGGGCGGCCTTGTTCGCTCTCCGAGTGTTGATCGCCTCGCCTCGGAGCCTCAGCGCTTCAACACGTCGACGCCGGGCAGTGGCTTGCCTTCCATCCATTCCAGGAAAGCGCCGCCGGCGGTCGAGACATAGG
>NZ_RZOL01000921.1:0-498 GCF_004022985.1 Mesorhizobium sp. M7A.F.Ca.ET.027.02.1.1
CACCTATTCGAACAAATACCGGAACATTTCGTTCCGGTATTTGTTCGAATAGGTGCAGACGACGGCCTTGCGCTGTCCAGTTTCAGACTTCTTGTCCTCATTGGAACTGTCGTTCTGGAACTCATCTTTTTTCCGCTCGACGAGGTTGGGATCGTCTTCAACAGCGATTTGTGCCAGACCAATGCTCGGGGCGATGAGCATCGGCGCCGTCACGGCCGTTGCGAACAATACGGCCGTCGGGCCGGCTCTAAGCTGCCTGCTCATCCGCTTCCGTCTCCCATCCACAAAAATAGGGGAGCCACGCGGTCGGCTCTTCGCCATAGCGCTTGCGCAGCTCCTCACACTCACGAACGGTTTTTTCGTTGCCCGACAGGACCCTCACCAGGTCCGGCATCGTCGAAAGGTCGAGTTTGGCGACGATCGAATCCGACGCATGCTTCACAAGAAACGCGCGGCTTTCCTTTGCCGTCTCCCTGACAAACCGAAACTCCTTGGACG
>NZ_RZOL01000922.1:0-494 GCF_004022985.1 Mesorhizobium sp. M7A.F.Ca.ET.027.02.1.1
GCCGCGGGCATTCGAAACCCGCAAGCCGCGCCAGCTTCACCAGGTCGAGCAGCTCCAGCATGCGCTTGCGGCGATCGGCAACCGTCTTGCCGACGTTGAACTTCTCCAGCGTGCGGATGATCTGCGAACCGACCGAATGACTGGGATTGAGCGTGTCGAACGGATTCTGGAACACCATCTGGATCGACGACACCGTGTCGACGCTCCGTTTCTCGATGCCGGTCGACTGGATTTCCGTGTTGCCCAGCGTCACCGTGCCGGCACTTGCCGTCTCCAGCCCGAGCAGCACCTTGGCCAGCGTCGACTTTCCGCAGCCGGATTCGCCCACGATGGCAACCGTCTCGGATTCGCGCGCCATGAACGAGATCGTCTCGTTGGCCTTGACGACGCGGCCCTCGCTCGAGCCGAACACCTCGTTGCCGCCGACCCTGTAGTATTTTCTGAGGTCCTCGATCTTGAGCACCGGCGCACCGGGCACGACGCGCTCATTGACC
>NZ_RZOL01000923.1:0-494 GCF_004022985.1 Mesorhizobium sp. M7A.F.Ca.ET.027.02.1.1
CTTGTTCGACAGTTCCTCAAGCTCTTCAACGGAGGCAGCCTCGTCGAGATCGTCGCGGAACACGGTAACGTCGATGTCCTCGGAAAAACGCTGGATGAGGCCATAGCCTTTTGACAGCGACGTCCCGCCCTTGAACAGCAGCCGTGGCTCCCCCGCAGGCCGTTCGTGGTAGAGCGAATTGAGGGTCCAGCAGACCCAGAAGTCCTTTTCGACATTGCCCACCGGAGCTCCGATCCGATTGGCCGTGGCGAGGAACAGGTCGAGCCGGTCACGTGGGGATGCCGCGATGATCTGGCGGTAAGCATCGGTACTCATGGCTTCGCCTCGTGCGGGTCCGCCCTCAGGATTTCACGGAGGAACTCCTGCATCCAGATCGGCACGGCGGAAAGACCGGCGCGCAGATCCTCGCGAATGGCCTCGCCGTGCTTGGGGTCGGCAAACAGGCGGCGCAACGTCGCCTGGATACGCTTCCGTTCGCCCTTCTGGGTCAGCAT
>NZ_RZOL01000924.1:0-491 GCF_004022985.1 Mesorhizobium sp. M7A.F.Ca.ET.027.02.1.1
CGCGCCATCTAATGGCAGCTTCACGAGGTGACAGCAGGTGGCGCTCCTTGCTCGTTCAGATGGACGGGACGAACCGCACTTTCCAACAGCTTCTGCGACCTTCCCGCGCGATGAATCGCTTGGGTCGCCAGATCTCATTTCGCTACACTTCACTTGTGAATTTGACAAACGGACCGATCATGTACCAAGGCGTATGGCAGGTGCGCGATCGCTGGCATAGCGGGGCGGTCGCGACGACAAGGAGCAGTCGCTATGCCGATAAAACCGCCGCTTGATCCCAATGTCGCGGACGAGGCACCCAAAACCCCGATTCTCACGGGCTATGACGAAGAACACTTTGTGACCTATCTGCGTTTGCTCGATGCAGCAGCGGAGGATGCCGATTGGCGCGAAGTGGCGCGTGTCGTACTGCATATGGATCCTGACCGCGAACCGGACCGAGCACACAGAGCTTGGGAAACCCACCTGGCGCGGGCGCGCTGGATTACGAC
>NZ_RZOL01000925.1:0-491 GCF_004022985.1 Mesorhizobium sp. M7A.F.Ca.ET.027.02.1.1
GGCCCATCGAATCGCGGGTGATGGCATCGAGCGCGCCGAACGGTTCGTCCATCAGCAGGACTGCGGGATCGAGCGCCAGGGCCCGTGCAATGGCGACCCGCTGCCGCATGCCGCCCGACAGCTCGTTTGGCCGCTTGTGGGCGCTGTCGCCCAGCCCCACCAGCTCCAGCATCTCCTGCCCGCGCGCCCGCAGATCCGAGCGCGACAGCGACTTGTCGGCGATGCTGAGCAGCATCGAGGCATTGTCGACGGCGTTTTTCCAGGGGAGCAGGTTGGCGTCCTGGAAGACGAGGCCGATCATCCGCTTGCGCGCCGCCTCGGTCGGCGCGAGCCCGGCGATCGAAACGCTGCCCTGGGTCGGCTGCACCAGTCCGGCCAGCACCTTGAGCAAGGTGCTCTTGCCGCAGCCGGAAGGGCCGATAAGGGAAACGAACGACCCCTTGGGCACCGAAAGATCGATGTTCCTGAGGATCAGCTGCCGGGCCATGACC
>NZ_RZOL01000926.1:0-488 GCF_004022985.1 Mesorhizobium sp. M7A.F.Ca.ET.027.02.1.1
GTGGTCATCGACAAGTCGTTCGGCGCCCCGCGCATCACCAAGGACGGCGTTACCGTCGCCAAGGAAATCGAGCTTGAAGACAAGTTCGAGAACATGGGCGCGCAGATGGTCCGCGAAGTTGCTTCGAAGACCAACGACATCGCCGGCGACGGCACCACGACCGCAACCGTTCTGGCACAGTCGATCGTCCAGGAAGGCCACAAGGCCGTTGCCGCCGGCATGAACCCGATGGACCTGAAGCGCGGCATCGATCTGGCCGTGACCGAAGTCGTCGGCGCGCTCGGCAAGGCTGCCAAGAAGATCAAGACCTCCGAGGAAGTCGCCCAGGTCGGCACGATCTCGGCCAATGGCGACGAGTCGGTCGGCAAGATGATCGCGGAAGCGATGCAGAAGGTCGGCAATGAAGGCGTCATCACGGTTGAGGAAGCCAAGACCGCCGAGACCGAACTCGAAGTCGTCGAAGGCATGCAGTTCGACCGCGGCTACCT
>NZ_RZOL01000927.1:0-488 GCF_004022985.1 Mesorhizobium sp. M7A.F.Ca.ET.027.02.1.1
CCGGAGCTGAGGAAGGGCCGCAAGAGCTTCGTGCACGATCTCGGCGACATGCCGCCGCAGGATCTGTCGAGCGAGGCGGAGCCGACCTTCTGGCTGGATTCCGGCACCGGCTCGTCGGGCTCTACTACGGCGCCGGCATGACCTCCGCGCCGGTGGTCCTTGCCCTGCTCGAGGGCGCGGCCCGGACGCAGCGCGTCCGAGCCGGATTTTGCGTTCCGATCATGACGCAGTCGCCGCTCGCGGACGAGGTTTTCGACGCCGCCGTTCCCGGCCGCTACATCCAGCTCCGCTTCTTCGAGCGCGTCGTTCAGGCCATGGCCGCGTAGGTCTTGGCACCTGCAAGGTCATGGCAGGTCCGGTCGCGCGACGGACCCAGCATCGGCGCTCCGAGGGCGCGCTCAGTTTGGATGTCCTGGACCCGGCTTTGGATTGTAGTTTGGATAATCGACGTGAATGTTGCGTCCGGACCCAAAAAGTCGGGTCAGAGA
>NZ_RZOL01000928.1:0-487 GCF_004022985.1 Mesorhizobium sp. M7A.F.Ca.ET.027.02.1.1
GTTCGAACTCCTTGTCGGAGTCGCCGACCGGACCGAAGACGCGCAGCATCCGGTCGCCGCCGAAAAACAGCGTGTCGAGCGCACCGGTCATGCCCTTGATCATGCCGATCGAGGCGATATCGATGTGCTCGTCGACCTTCGGCGGCATTTCGGCCACCACCAGCAGCCGCGAGACGCCACCGTCGCGCACCGCGATCGCCTTGGCGCCGATCGCCATCAGCACGTCGTTCTGGGCCGTGCGCGACAGCGAGGTGGATTCACCTTGCACCAGCACGATCGACACCGCCGCCGCCGTGCTCAGCCGCTCCTTCAGCCAGTTCAGCCGGTAGCTCGCGATCCAGGGCAGGAAGATCAGCACTTCGGCCAACAGCACGAAGACGATGGTCAGCAGCAGCAGCTTGGTCGACAGGCCGCGCGACAGCGGAACCGTGCGCACGGCGGCTGGCGCCTCGGTGGACGCCGCCGTGCCGATCCCTTCCTGTGCCTG
>NZ_RZOL01000929.1:0-479 GCF_004022985.1 Mesorhizobium sp. M7A.F.Ca.ET.027.02.1.1
TTCCTGATCCGGTGTTCTTGCCGCCGCCGCGCTCGTTCGCGGAGAAAACCTACAACATCGTGCATTGGACCGACATGCCGCGGGGCGGGCATTTCGCCGCGCTGGAAGAGCCGGAACTGATGCTGGCCGACCTGCGAGCCTTTATCGCGACGGTGTCGGGAGCGCGCTTTGGCTGCTTTCGGGACCATGGATTGACTACCTGAACGTCTTCAATTGGGCGCTTCCTGCCATTCGGAAGTGCCCGCCGCGCACGGCAGTTATCCAATCGCCAAGACCCGAAAGCTGACTGTCCGCTCACGGCCCCGCTTAAGACATTCGACGCGTCGTCACCAAGCGTCTCCAATTGGCGCTACCTGTGCATTCCGGCAGTCGGCTCAGACAGCAAGATTCCACCCTTTCGCGACGGCGAGGATGGCGCCTTCTGAAAAATCTTCGTTTTTTGGCAGGCACCTTTGGCGTCCGCACGCAAGCTCTAGGAG
>NZ_RZOL01000092.1:0-17525 GCF_004022985.1 Mesorhizobium sp. M7A.F.Ca.ET.027.02.1.1
AGCGACAGCATCGCCTCGTCGAGCGATTTGACGACATCGTCGAGCAGTCCGGGCGCCTCCGTCACCTTGCGCTGCAGCCGCCGCAACAGGCTGGCCAGTTGCGGCAGGGGCGAAGATGGGCCCGACAGCACATCCTGCGCGTCATGGATTTCGGAAGCGATCTTTTCGGCCCGCATCATAGACGCGCGCAATTCGGCAAGGTCGGTCTCCTCGCCCGGCTGCGGATCGAGCTTGGTCAATTCCGCCACCGCCGCGCGCAGATAGTCGGCCTCGCGCGCGGCCGCCGCCACCTTGGCGCGGTGGCGCGACAGCTCCTGCTCGCAGGCGCGCCAGTGCCGCCATGCCTCGCCGGTCGAGCGGACGGCGCCGAGATGGCCACCGAAAGCGTCGAGCACCTCGCGGTGTGCGCCGGGATCGACCAGCGCACGCTCGTCATGCTGGCCGTGAATCTCGACCAGCGCGCGCCCGACGTCGCGCATCAGGGTGACGCTTGAAGGTTGATCGTTGACGAAAACACGGGTGCGGCCGTCCGCCGTCTGCAGGCGGCGCAGGATGATGTCGCCATCATCCTCGATCGCATTGTCGGCAAGCAGCGTACGGGCCGGATGATTGCGCGGCACGTCGAAGACGGCGATGACCTGGCCCTGTGCCGCGCCATGGCGCACCAGCGACGCGTCGCCGCGCGCTCCGAGCGCCAGCGACAGGGCATCGAGCAGGATGGATTTGCCGGCACCGGTTTCGCCGGTCAGCACCGAAAGGCCCGGCTGGAAGTCGATATCCAGCTTCTCGATCAGGACGATATCGCGGATCGACAGTCTGGAAAGCATCAGAACCCGAATCTAGAACGGCACGCGACCATTTGCAGTCGCAGCGCCGCACTATCTTTTTGTTTGAGCACCGGATCAATCCGAAAAGCGCTGTGGCGCTTCAGTCGATGCTCATACGTCAGGCGCCGGTGATCATCTTCCCGGCCTTGGATATCCACGACCCGGCATTCTCGCGCGGTGCAAGCCCATTGCTCTGCAACAGCTTGTAGGAATCCTTGTACCATGGGCTGTCGGGGTAGTTGGTGCCGAGCACGGCGGCGGCGGTTTGTGCCTCCGAGGTCAGACCCATCGCGTAATAGCTTTCGGTCAAGCGGGCGAGCGCCTCCTCGACATGGCGGGTGTTGGAATAGTTCTCGACCACGGTGCGGAAGCGCTTCACGGCAGCGATGTATTCACGCCGCTCAAGATAGTAGCGGCCGATCTGCATTTCCTTGCCGGCCAACTGGTCGTTGGCGAAGCGGATCTTTTCCTTGGCGTCGTCGACATATTCCGATGTTGGCCAGCGCGTGACCAGATCCTGCATCGTCTGGACGGTCTGGCGCGCTTCCTTCTGGTCCTGCGTCACGTCCTTGATCTGACGGTAGTAGCTCAAGCCTATGATGTACTGCGCATAGGCAGCGTCATCGGTCGACGGGTAAAGCGTGAGATAGCGCTTGGCCGAGCCGATCGCCTCATCGTAATTGCCCTGGCGATAGTCGGCGAAAGCGCCCATCACCATCGATTTGCGGGCCCATTCCGAATAGGGATGCTGGCGGTCGACGGCGTCGAACTTGCGGCTCGCCTCCTGCAGGCGCCCGGCATTGAGATTGGCAAGGCCCTGATTGTAGAGAACATCGGCCGGCTCGGTCTGCTCGACATAGGTCGACAGGTCGATATCTTTCTCCGACGACATGCAGGCCGACAGAAAGAGCGATGGAACAACTACTGAAAGCGCCAGGAAAACAGCCCTCTGCGGTGCTTTCAATTGACCAACTCGCTTGAAGAACATGATTGGATCTCGCCCTTTCGGCGCTATTTCAATGCCAGTTGCATGCCATTGTTTCAAAACTGGTCCCACTTTTGAACGACATGCATTAATCGACGGCAGCAGCCATAAACCATAACCGCCTTGCCCGGCAACGCTATCTCCGGCCAATCGCGCATTTTTGTGGCGGCCGGGCGCCGCTTGGACATCAATGCAATTTCACTGGCGGGTGGTGCATTCCTGCAACATTCGCTATCACCCATGGAACCCGAAAAAACCCTGGGAAATCAGATCATCCAGGGTGCGTAGAGTGGCGCATTGACGGCGTTCATCTCGGCGCTGCGGCCACGCTCACGGCGCGTCGTCTCGACGATCTCGAACGCCGTGCGGTCCGAGAGCAGACGGCGCAGGGCCGCGGCATTCATCCTGTGGCCGCCGCGATAGGAGCGGAAGCAGCCGATGAAGCGGGCGCCGGCCAGCGCCAGGTCGCCCATGGCGTCCAGCGTTTTATGGCGCACGAATTCGTTGGGATAGCGCAGGCCGCCCATATTGATGACGCGGTTGTCGTCGCCGATGACCAGCGAGTTCTCCAGCGAGGAGCCGAGCGCGTAGCCTGCGGCCCACAGCCGCTCGACATCCTTCATGAAGCCAAAGGTGCGGGCGCGCGCGATGTCACGACGGAAAATATCGGCATTGAGGTCGGAGGCAAACAGCTGACGGCCGATCGCCGGGCTTTCGAAGTCGATCTCGATCTCGAAACGGGTCCCGTCATAGGGCCGAAACTCCGCCCAGGAGGCGCCGTTCTCGATACGCACCGGCTTGATGACCCTGATATAGCGCCGCTTGACCGAGAGCGTCTCGATACCCGCCTGATCGATGGCTTCGACGAACGCCATGGCGCTGCCATCGAAGATAGGAACCTCGGAACCATCGATCTCGACAGCGACATTATCGATGCCGAGCCCAAACAGCGCCGCCATGATGTGCTCCACCGTGGCGATATGCTCGCCGGCGGGATCACCAAGCATGGTGCACAGGTCGGTAGCGCCGACTTCCGAAACCAGGGCACGAAACTCGCGGCCCTGCTCCGAACCGTTGAAAAGCTGGAAAACGATGCCGGTGTCGGCATCCGCGGGCACGAAGCTGATGGACACTTCCTTGCCGCTGTGGACGCCGGTGCCGGTAAGCGACGCGCGCGTCTTCAATGTCGTCTGATAGTCGTGCAAGACAATCCCCATAAGCCCGTAATGCCTAGGTCCGCTTCTCCAGCCCGAGGGCGCGGCTCTTGTGTGAATCGGCTGGCAGGGTGACTTCCCCCGAAATCCCGGCAAACCGATGATGGTAGGCAGCGAAGATAATGTCCCGTCAGGGAGACTCCAAATCACGGTTTCTTACTCTGTGTAACCGCGAAATGGAATGAGTACGACTTGGTAAGTCGTTGAAATCACATCATATAAAACATTAACAGGCAAGCGATTCCTCGCTTGCCTGTTAACAAATGTTACAGTCCGTTTACCAATCAGTTGGCCTGGCGGCGCAGGAACGCCGGAATCTCCAGCTGATCGTCTTCCTGAGTCGTCCTCACCTGCGGCGTCAGGCGGCCCTGATCGTCGAGCTGGCCGCGGCGCGGCGCATAGAGCTGCGCATCCTGGCTGGCGAGACGGCGCACTTCGGGCGCGGCCTGGCGCAGCTTGGGCTCGCGCGGCTGCGCCGGCTGCAGCCGTGCGGGTTCTTCCTCGCGGCGGGTCAGACCATTGGTCAGGCGCTTCAGCAGGCCCATCGGTCCGCTGTTGTTCTCGTGGTCGACCGGGCGGCTCTTGGCATCCACCTCGGCCTTGACGACCGGCGGAAAGTCCTCGACGCGCGGCATGCGCTGCGGCGCCATGGCAACCGGCTGCGGCGCCTCGCGCTGCAGCATCTCGCGCGGCTGCGGGGCCGGCTGCATCTGCTGGACCACCGGCTGCGGCATCGGCTGGGCGGGCGGCGCCTGGAAGATCTTGCTCTGCGGGCGGAAATCTTCAGCGTGGGCGACCGGGGCCGGGCGCGCCTGCGCCATGGCCGCGGCATTGGCTTCGGCCAGATGGATGGCTTCCGCGACCGGGTCGATAGCGCGTGGCTCGTATGCCGCCTGCTGGACAGGCGCCGGACGAACCTCCGCGATCTGAGCCGCCGGGCGGCTGGCCGGCTTCGGAGGCGCCGTGCGGATCGAGATCGGTGCGGCGGCGATTTCAGCCGCCGACTTGTCGATGCCGGTGGCAACCACCGAGACGCGGATGACGCCTTCGAGTTCCTCGTCGAAAGTGGCGCCCAGGATGATGTTGGCGTCCTGGTCGACTTCCTCGCGGATACGGGTCGCGGCTTCGTCGACTTCGAACAGCGTCAGGTCGCGGCCGCCGGTGATCGAGATCAGCAAGCCCTTGGCACCCTTCATCGAGGTCTCGTCGAGCAGCGGGTTGGCGATCGCCGCTTCGGCGGCGGCCATCGCGCGGCCCTCGCCGGAAGCCTCGCCGGTGCCCATCATCGCCTTGCCCATCTCGCGCATGACGGAACGGACGTCGGCGAAGTCGAGATTGATCAGGCCTTCCTTGACCATCAGGTCGGTGATGCAGGCGACACCGGAATAGAGCACCTGGTCGGCCATGGCGAAGGCATCGGCGAAGGTGGTCTTGTCATTGGCCAGCCGGAACAGGTTCTGGTTGGGGATGACGATCAGCGTATCGACGCATTTCTGCAATTCCTCGATGCCGAAATCCGCTGTCTTCATGCGGCGCTGGCCTTCGAAGTGGAACGGCTTGGTGACGACGCCGACGGTGAGGATGCCCTTTTCGCGCGCTGCGCGGGCAACGACCGGAGCAGCACCGGTGCCGGTGCCGCCGCCCATGCCGGCGGTGACGAAGCACATATGGGTGTTGGTCAGGTGATCGAGGATTTCATCGATGCACTCTTCCGCCGCCGCACGGCCGACTTCCGGCTGCGAGCCGGCGCCAAGGCCTTCGGTGACATGCGCGCCGAGCTGGATCAGGCGGCCGGCCTTCGACATGGTCAGCGCCTGCGCGTCGGTGTTGGCCACCACGAACTCGACACCGCGCAGACCGGCGGTGATCATGTTGTTGACGGCATTGCCGCCGCCGCCGCCGACACCGAACACGGTGATGCGCGGCTTAAGCTCGGTGATGTCCGGCTTCTGCAGATTGATGGTCATTGTCTCCGTCCTTTGCCTTTCACGCCGCTTCGCCGCCGCGGCCGCCTATGGGGCTGTCCCCGTCAATTTAGAAACTGTCTCTCAACCACTGACTCATGCGATGCAGTTTTCCGCCCGTTCCGGTCATTTTGAGACCGGAAATTCCTTTCGCCGGATGGCTCTCGAAGCTCGCCATCTGCGGATAGATCAGAAGCCCCACCGCAGCCGAGAAGGCCGGCCCCTTCGCCGCTTCCGGCAGGCCGGCCACGCCGAGCGGACGGCCGATGCGTACATTGCGTCCCAGGATGCGGCGCGCCGCCTCCGGCAGGCCGGCAAGCTGGCTGGCGCCACCGGTAAGAACCACACGCTTGCCCACTGCATTGCCATAGCCGGACTTGTTCAGCCGGTCGCGCAGCAGTTCGAGCGTCTCGTCGATGCGGGCGCGCACGATGCGCGTCATCACCGAGCGCGGGATCTGCAAGGGCACGTCACCGTCGTCGCCGATCGGCTGGATCGAGACCAGGTCGCGGTCGTCGGCGCTGCCCGGCAGTGCCGAGCCATGCATCACCTTCAGCCGTTCGGCGGCATCGAGCGAGGTCGACAGCCCTTTGGCCATGTCCATCGTGACGTGGTTGCCGCCGATGGCGATGGCGTCGCCATGGACGAACTTGCCTTCCGAAAACACCGAGATCGTCGTCGTGCCGCCGCCCATGTCGATGCAGGCCGCGCCCATTTCCAGCTCGTCGTCGACCAGGGCCGCCAGGCCGCTGGCATAGGGCGTCGCCACCATGCGCTCGACCGACAGATGCGAACGGTTGATGGAAAGCTCCAGATTGCGCATCGGCGCGGCGTCGCCGGTCAGCACATGCATGTCGACGCCGAGGGCGTCGCCGACCATGCCGCGCGGATCGCGCACGCCGCGTTCGGCATCCAGCGAGAAACCGACGGGAAGCGAATGGATCACCTCGCGCTCGGCCTTCAGCGCCTGCTTGGCGCCGGCGCCGAGAACGCGCTTGATGTCGGCCTCGTCGGCCTCGTGGCCGCCTAGATTGATGGTGGCGGAGAAGGCTTCGCTCTTCAGCCGGCCGGCGGTCATGTTGACGATCAGCGAATCGACCGTCAGCCCGGCCATGCGCTCGGCCGCGTCGACGGAAAGGCGGATGGCATGTTCCGCCCTATCGAGGTCAACCACGACACCCGACTTCACGCCTTGCGACTTCTGATGGCCGATGCCGATCACCTGGATCCGGTGCGAGCGGCCGCGCAGCAGCTTGCCGTCATCGCATGGCTTCAGCTTGGCCACCATGCAGCAGACCTTGCTCGAACCGACATCCAGCACCGTCAGGGTGCCGGACCGGCGCGACGCGGCATCGCCAGGACCGCCAAGCCAGCTCATATCTTCGTCTCCGGCTTCCGCTTCAGGCTCTTGGGTTTCTCGTTGAGGGCGGCTTCGCGCTGCGTCGCCGCTTCCGCCGTCAACTGCACGACCAGCCGGTCCGTCAGGCGCATGTCGACGGCGGCGATGTCGCGCGACAGCAAGCCATTGTCATGATCCATCTTGACGAGTTCGGCGAGCGCCTGTTCCTCGTCATCCTCGGGAAGCTTGATGGTGATGCCATTGTCCAGCTTCAGGTCCCAGCGCCGCTCGCCGACGCGGACATAACCTTTGATCCGGCTCGCGAGTTCGGGATATTTTTCGACCTTGGCCAGGAAATCGGGCGCGCTCGCCGGCGCGCCGGTGCCGATCAGCAGCGGCAGGAGCACCTGCTTGCCGCCCGAGAACGGCGCGATTATGGCGCCATTCCTCTCGATGACCGAAAGCGCGTCACCCTGCTGCCAGAGCGCGAAAGCCTCACGCTCCTCGACGCGCACTTCCAGAGTATGCGGGTAGACCTTGCGGACGGCCGCAACCTCGATCCACGGCAATGTCGCAATTCGTTCCCGCGCGGCCTCGGCATTAAAGCCGATCAGCGACGTCCAACCGTCGAGCTCAAGCCTGTCGAGTATGTCGATTTCCGAGGTCTGGCGATTGCCGACCACCTTAACCTGATCAACGGCAAATCCGGTACGGGCGGTGATGCTCTGCACGATACCCTCGACATGACCGCCGAGATAGGCGCCATAGGCACTGCTCGAGAAAATCAGCACGGCCGACATCATGGCCGCGGAAAAGCGCGGCGCCTGGAATTCCCCGACGCCCAGGCGCGCCAGAATGCGCACCGGGCGGCGCAGCATGCGCGGCAGCACGAAATGGCCCGACGACAATGGCAGGCCGAACAGCGCCGGCCCCGCCGCGCCCCTCTCCCAACCTTGTCTCCATTTCAACGCAGGCACGAAGCGTCCTCCACCATCCAACTCAACAAATCGCCAAACGAGTGCCCAGCCTGGGCGGCGATTTCAGGCACCAAGGACGTCGGCGTCATACCCGGCTGGGTGTTGACCTCGAGCCAGACAATCTCGCCGTTTTCGGAATGACGATCGTCATAACGGAAGTCCGAACGGGAAACGCCGCGACAGCCGATCGCTTGGTGAGCCTTGAGCGCCAGTGTTTGTATTTTTTGGTAAATATTCGGTGAAACTTTTGCGGGGCATTCGTGCTTTGATCCCCCGGCGACATATTTTGAATCATAGTCATAGAAGGAATGGCCGGTCGGGATGATCTCGCAGACCCCCAGCGCCACATCGCCCATCACCGCGCAGGTCAGCTCCCTGCCGTGGATGTAGCGCTCAACCATGACGGTATCGCCATATTTCCACTCGGACGAGCCGATCACCTGCGGCGGATGCGACTGGCCCTCATGCACGATGACGACACCGAAGCTCGAACCCTCATTGACCGGCTTGACCACATAGGGCGGCTTCATCGGATGCTTGCTCTGGATGGCGAAGCGGCTGGCGACCTTCGATTCGGCGACCACGATGCCGACCGACTTGGCAACCCGCTTGGCCTGCTCCTTGTTCATGGCCAGAGCCGAGGCGAGCACGCCGGAATGGGTGTAGGGAATGCCGAGATATTCAAGGATGCCCTGAATGGTGCCGTCCTCGCCAAAAGGGCCGTGCAGCGCATTGAAGGCGACATCGGGCTTGAGCTCGGCAAGCACGGAGCCGACATCGCGCCCGACATCGACACGGGTGACCTGGTAGCCTTCCTTCTCGAGTTCATCGGCACAAGCCTTTCCCGACGATAGAGACACGGGCCGCTCGGACGAAAAACCACCCAGCAGGACGGCCACATGCTTGTTTTTCATTCCCCGGCATCCCCTCTCTCACGGCGGACCAAAACCAGATTTTCCGCAACATTGAGTCAGAGTCTCCCGGCAGGTTGCCCCCCCCAGACGGAAAACGCTGAAAACGCGTCGAACGACTCAAATCAGGAAACGCTTTCGAGCAGAGAATCAGAGAGTTGATTCACTGGCAAGTGCTTACGATTCCGAGAGATTCACTTTCTGAGAAAATGGATGCGAAAAGCGTGTCGTTGAGTCTTTGCGGCAACGGTCGCGGACCGTGTCGGCCGTGTTAAAGTTCATGCATCAAATGAACTTCAACTCGCGCGAAGGTGTGTTGAGATTCAGGTCAGGCCGAGTCGAAAACGATGGCTTTCGAGAACCGGAGCGGAGCGTACTCAAAGTACGTGAGCACCGGAAGCGCAGGAAGCCGTCGTTTGCAGGCCGGCATCACCTGAATATCAACACACCTTAAAGGAGCTGCCCGAGAAACTCCTGAACCGCATGTCCCGGCCGGAAATTGCCGATGCGCTTGATTTCCCATTGCAGCCGGATACCGGAATTCTCCAGCACCCGCGTGCGCACCGTCTCGCCGAGATATTCTAGGTCGTAGCCGGTCGCGGTTCCCGTGTTGATCATGAAGTTGCAATGCATCGGCGACATCTGGGCGCCGCCGATCATCAGGCCGCGGCAGCCCGCTCTGTCGATCTCCTTCCAGGCCGACGTGCCTTCCGGATTCTTGAAGGTCGAGCCGCCGGTCTTCTCGCGGATCGGCTGCACGGTCTCGCGATGGCTCTGCACGGCCTCCATCGCCGCCTTGATCGCCGCTCTGTCCTCGGCAAAGCCCTCGAACACGGCCGAGGTGAAGATCAGCCCGGCAGGCGCCGCCGAATGGCGATAGGCGTAACCCATATCGGCATTGCTCAGCGTCTGCACATTGCCCTTGCGGTCGAGCGCTCGCACTTCGACGACCCGCTCGCGCGTCTCGACGCCGTTGGCGCCTGCGTTCATCCGCAGCGCACCGCCGATTGCACCCGGAATGCCGTGGTAGAAATGAAAGCCGCCAATGCCGGCCTCGAGCGCCACCGCTGCGACGCGCTTATCGGGGGTCGCGGCTCCCGCCTTGATCCTGATCGGCGAAATCACCTCGGCCTCGCCGAAGCCCTTGGCCGAAAGGCGGATGACAAAGCCCTCGATGCCGCCGTCGCGGACCAGAAGGTTCGAGCCGACGCCGACGACGGTCAGTGGTATCTCTTCAGGAACGGCTTTGAGGAATGCTGCAAGATCTTCCTCGTCGGCCGGCTGGAACAGCACCTCAGCCAGACCCCCTGCACGGAACCAGGTGATCTTGTCCATCTCGGCGTTTGGCGTCAGGCGGCCGCGCAGGCCGGCAAGCCGGTCGCCCAGTCTGTCGATCAGGGCCTGGCCGTGCATCATGAGACGGTCCCGCCAAGCTCCTTGGGCAATGCATAGGCCCATTGGGTGATGTTGCCGGCGCCCAGGAAGACGACGAAGTCACCCGGCTTTGCCAGATCACGGATGACGGGCGCGATCGCCGCCGGACCCTCGATGTAGCGTGCGTCGCGATGGCCCCCGGCGCGGATGCGCGACACCAGCGCGTCCGAGCTGACGCCGTCGATCGGCTCCTCGCCGGCCGCGTACACCGGCGCCACCATCACCGTGTCGGCGTCGTTGAAGCAGGTGGAAAACTCGTTGAACAGATCATGCAGCCGGGTGAAGCGGTGCGGCTGGGCAATGGCGATGACGCGACCTTGGGTGGCGCTGCGCGCCGCCTTCAGCACCGCCGAGATCTCGACTGGATGGTGGCCGTAATCGTCGAATATTTCGACGCCGTCCCACGAACCGGTATGGGTGAAGCGGCGCTTGACGCCGGCGAAGGACGACAGGCCCTTCTTGATCGCCTCGGCCGACAGGCCGAGCTCATGCGCGACCGCGATTGCTGCCGTCGCGTTGGAGACGTTGTGGCGGCCGGGCATCGGCAGGCGCAGGCCTGCTATGACAGTCTGGCCGCCTGTCTTGCGGTCGCGGATCACCACGTCGAATTCCGAAATGGCACCTGCCATGCGGTGATTGGTAAAGCGCACGTCGGCCTGCGCATTCTCGCCATAGGTGATGACCCGGCGGTCCTCGATGCGGCTGACCAGTGCCTGCACCTCGGGGTGATCGGTGCACATCACGCCAAAACCATAGAACGGCACGTTCTCGACGAACTGGCGGAACGCCTCGCGCACCTTGTCGAAGCTGCCATAGTGATCGAGATGCTCGGGATCGATGTTGGTGACGACCGCGATCTCCGCCGGTAGTTTCAGGAAAGTGCCGTCGCTCTCGTCGGCCTCGACCACCATCCATTCGCCGTCGCCCATGCGCGCATTGGTGCCATAGGCATTGATGATGCCGCCATTGATGACGGTCGGATCGAGCCCGCCGGCATCGAGCAAGGTCGCCACCATCGAGGTCGTCGTCGTCTTGCCATGCGTGCCGCCGATCGCCACCGCCTGGCGAAAGCGCATCAGTTCGGCCAGCATTTCGGCCCGGCGCACGATCGGCAGCAGCTTTTCGCGCGCGGCCTTCAGCTCTGGATTGGATTTCTTGATCGCCGTCGAGACGACCACCACCTCGGCATCACCGAGATTTGCGGCCCTATGGCCGACGAAGCATTCGATGCCCTTGTCGCGCAGCCGCTGCACATTGGCGCTTTCGGCCTGGTCGGACCCTTGCACCTTGTAGCCGAGATTGTGCAGCACTTCGGCAATGCCGCTCATGCCGATGCCGCCAATGCCGATGAAATGCACAAGGCCGATGGTCTGCGGCATCTTCATGCTTGCGTCCCCTTCCTGAAATCCGAAACGGTTTTTTTGGACGCAATAGCCTCTGTAAGATCAGCGAGCAACCGTGCCGCGTCCGGCCTCCCGGCCGATTTCGCACCCGCCGCCATCACCGTCAGCCGATCGGGGTCTTCCATCAGCTCGCCGATGAGCGCTGCGATGCGTTCGGACGAGAGCGAGGATTGCGGATGCACTTCGCCGCCGCCGGCAGCGGCAAGGGCCGCCGCGTTCGCCGCCTGATCGTGGTCGAGCGCATAGGGGTAAGGCACCAGCAGCGCCGGCCGGCCGATGACGGCGATCTCCGAGACGGTCGAGGCGCCGGAGCGCGAGATCACCAGGTGCGCAGCCGCCATGCGCTGCGCCATGTCGGTGAAGAAGGGCGAGACCTCGACGGCGACGCCAAGCGCGGCATAGGCTGCCTTGACCCGCGCCACGTCATCCGCGCGCGCTTGTTGGGTGATCACCAGCCGCTTGCGCTGTGCGTCGGAAAGCAGCGCGATGGCTCCCGGCACGGCATCGGAAAAGAACTGGGCGCCCTGGCTGCCGCCGAACACCAGCAGGCGGAACGGCTGTTCCCCGGTCGATGCCGCATAATTCATCCTGGCCGCTTCCAGCACGGCCGGCCTGACCGGATTGCCTGTCGTCACCGTTTTGACCCCGGCAGCACTGGTGTCCTGCGGCAGGAAGCCGCCGGCGATGGCATCGACACGGCCGGCCAGCGCCCGGTTGGCGCGCCCCATCACCGCGTTCTGCTCATGGATCAGCGTCGGCACCTTGCGCCGTGTCGCCGCGTAGAGCGGCGGCCAGGTTGGATAGCCGCCGAAGCCGACGACGGCATCCGGCTTGATCCTGCCGATGACGGCGGAGGCCTGGCGCACGCCGCGCCAGATTTTCCAGAAGGCACCAAGCAGGGCAAAAGGGTTTTTCGAGCCCATCGTCGCCGACTGGATCGGGTGGACGGCGGCGGCCGGAAAATGGCCGGCGAAACGCTCCGCACGGTCGTCGGTTGCCAGATGCACCGACCAGCCGCGCTCGTTCAACTCATGCGCCAGCGCCTCGGCCGGGAAAAGATGCCCACCGGTGCCGCCTGCCGCGAGAAGGATGACGCCTCTGGCCATATCACTCCGCCGGCACGGCGCGTTGCGACAGGCCAAAGCCCACCTGCTTGCGCTTTTCCGGCCGCTTGCGTGTCAGCGCCAGCACCATGCCCATCGAGATGGCGATGGCGATCTGCGAGGAGCCGCCATAGGAGATGAACGGCAGCGTCATGCCCTTGGCCGGCACAAGCTGGAGGTTGACGCACATGTTGATGACAGCCTGCAGGCCGAACACGGTGACGAGGCCGCCGACCGCATAGCGGGTGAAATCGTCATGCTCCTTCAGCGCCGTGTTGAGGCCGCGCAGCACGATGAAGGCGAAGATCGACATGATGAAGAAGCACATGATCAGCCCGAACTCTTCGCCCGCGACCGAGAAGACGAAGTCGGCATGGCTGTCGGGGATGACGCGCTTGACGGTGCCCTCGCCCGGTCCGACTCCGAACCAACCGCCATTGATCAGCGCTTCGCGCCCCATGTCGACCTGGAACGTGTCGCCCTCGCCGGTGAGGAACTTGTCGATGCGCAGGGCAACGTGCGGGAACACCGTATAGGCGGCAAAGACGCCGCCGACGCCGGCCGCACCCAGCGCGACGATCCACAGCCAGGGCAGCCCGGCCATGAAGAACATGATGCCCCAGGTGCCGGTCGTCAGCATGGTCTGGCCGAGGTCCGGTTGTGCCACCAGCAGCGACACGACCAGCACCAGCAGCAGCATGGCGAACAGATTGCCCGGAATATCGGGCTGGCGCTTGTGCTCGGCGAAAAGCCACGCGCACATGATGACGAAGGCCGGCTTCAGGAATTCCGACGGCTGGATCGACAGGCCGGCAAGCGACACCCAGCGGCGCGCACCCTTCACCTCGACGCCGATGTAGAGCACCGCCACCATCAGCACCAGCATCAGGCACAGGATGACCAGCGCCATGCGCCGGATCTGCCTGGAATCGAGGAAGGAAACTGCCAGCATCACACCGAGCGCCGGCACGGTGAAGATGATCTGCCTGGTGGCAAAGTGGAAACTGTCGAGGCCGATGCGTTCGGCCACCGCCGGACTGGCGGCGAAGGACAAGACGATGCCGAGCCCCATCAGCGACAGGAACGCCGCGAGGAACCAGCGATCGATCGTCCACCACCAGGTTGCCACCGGGCTTTTGTCGAGACGGCTTTGCATTATCGTGCCCCTCCGATGGGTTTCACACCCTCGATAGCATCCGCAGCTTGCCTGAAGGCTTCGCCGCGGACTTCGAAATTCTTGAACTGGTCGAAACTGGCGCAGGCCGGCGACAGCAGCACCACCGCCTCGCCGCTGTCGTCCTTAGCGGCATCATGCGCGGCGTGCTCGACCGCGGCGGCCAGCGTGCCTGAGATCTCGTAGGGAACTGCCTCGCCCAGCGTCGCCGAAAAGGCCGGCGCCGCCTCGCCAATCAGATAGGCCTTGGCGATGCGCGGAAAGAAGCCGCGCAACGGCTCGATGCCGCCTTCCTTGGGCAGGCCGCCGGCGATCCAGTAAATGCGCGTAAAGCTGGATAGCGCGGGTGCTGCCGCATCGGCATTGGTCGCCTTGGAATCGTTGATGAACAGCACATGGTCCTTGCGGCCGACCTGCTCCATGCGGTGAGCGAGGCCGGGAAAGCTTTCCAGCCCCGACTGGATTTCGCCAAGCTCCAGTCCGACCTTGAGGCAAGCGGCGACCGCCGCCAGCGCGTTCTGGGCATTGTGCTGGCCGCGCAGCGAGCCGATGCCTTCGAGGAAGGCGACGCGGCTGTAACGGCCGTGCACCGCTTCCATCAGATTGGTGCCATCGGCGAAATAGCCGTCCGTCAGTGGCAGGCGCTTGGAAATGCGGGTGACATGCCGCCCTGCCCGCTCCAGCCGCTCGGCGATCTGCGCGCACCAGGAATCGTCGATGCCGACGATCGCCGTCTCGCTGCCGGCCACCAGCCGCTCCTTGATCGCGGCGTAGTGCTGCATGGTGCCGTGGCGGTCGAGATGATCGGGCGTCAGGTTAAGCAGGATGCCCGCCGTCGGATTGATCGAGGGCGCGAGGTCGATCTGGTAAGACGAGCATTCGACCACATAGTGCCGATCGGGCTCGGGCGGATCGAGCGTCATCACCGCGCGGCCGATATTGCCGCCCATCTGGGTATCGCGTCCCGCGGCCTTCAGGATATGCGCGGTCAGCGCGGTGGTCGTCGACTTGCCGTTGGTGCCGGTGATGGCGATGAAAGGCGAATTTGGCGCGCTCAGCGTCCGCTCGCGGCAGAAAAGCTCGATGTCGCCGATGATCTCGACGCCTGAACCGCGCGCCAGCTCCACCGTCCAATGCGGCTTGGGATGCGTCAGCGGGACGCCCGGCGACAGCACGAAAGCCGAGAATTTCGCCCAGTCGGCGCCGCGCAAATCAGCGGTCGCAATACCGGCAATAGCGGCCTTGGCAACGCTTTCGGGATTGTCGTCCCAGGCCAGCACGTCCGCGCCGCCCTCGATCAGCGCGCGCGCCGTCGCAATCCCCGAGCCACCGAGCCCGAAGAGGGAAACGCGCTTGCCTGAAAAGGATGCGGCGGGGATCAAAGGGCTTCCTATCTCAGCTTGAGGGTCGACAGGCCGACCAGCGCCAGGATGACGGCGATGATCCAGAAGCGGATCACCACCTGGCTTTCGGTCCAGCCGAGCTTTTCGAAATGATGGTGGATCGGCGCCATCAGGAACACCCGCTTGCCGGTCATCTTGAAGTAGCCGACCTGGATGATGACTGACAGGATTTCCACGACGAACAATCCGCCGACGATGACCAGCACGATCTCGTGCTTGGTGGCGACCGCGACGGTGCCGATCAGGCCACCCATGGCCAGCGAGCCGGTATCGCCCATGAAGATCGCCGCAGGCGGCGCGTTGAACCAGAGGAAGCCGAGGCCGGCGCCGATGACAGCGCCGAGCACGACCGCCAGTTCACCGGTGCCGGGCACGAAATGGATCTGTAGATATTCAGCGAATACCGCATTGCCCGAGAGATAGGCGATGACGCCGAAGGAGGCCGCCGCGATCATGATCGGCACGATCGCCAGCCCGTCCAGACCGTCGGTGAGGTTCACAGCATTGCCTGCTCCGACGATGACGAAGCAGGAGAACGGAATGAAGAACCAGCCGAGATTGACGATGAATTCCTTGGCGAAGGGAAACGTCAGCGACGAAGAGAACGGCGCCTGGCCATTGTGCATGATCACCCAGGCGGCGATGCCGGCGATGACGAATTCAAGCGCCAGCCTTGCCTTGCCGGAAAAGCCGAGATGCGACTGCTTGGTCACCTTCAGATAGTCGTCGTAGAAGCCGATCGAGCCGAAGCCCAGCGTCACCAGCAGCACCACCCAGACATAGATGCTCGACAGGTTGGCCCACAAAAGCGACGAGCCGATAATGCCCGACAGGATCATCAGTCCGCCCATGGTCGGCGTGCCGGCCTTCTTGAAATGCGTCTGCGGTCCGTCGGCGCGGATCGGCTGGCCCTTGCCTTGCCGCAGCCGCAGCGAATTGATGATGGTCGGCCCGAAGATGAAGACGATCAGCGCCGACGTGATCAGCGCCCCGCCGGTGCGGAAGGTGATGTAGCGGAAGACATTGAAGACCGAGACCTTGTCCGCAAAATCGACGAGCAGTGTAAACATGCGCTTTTCGTCCCCCGACCTAGGTCTGTTTTCTGGCTGTCGATTCAGCCGGGAATTTGCCCAGCAGCGCATCGACCAGTTTTGCAAAGCCGATGCCCTTCGACGATTTGATCATCACCACGTCGCCCGGCTTGAGCGCGGCAAGCAGCACCGGCTTCAACTCCTCGACACCGGCGCGGTATTCCGTCTTGATCTCAGCCGGCAGCGCTTCTTCTAGCACCCGCATTTCCGGGCCGCCGAGAAAGACGGTCTGCGTGCCCGAGCTGACGATGAGATCGGCAAGGGCTGCATGCAGCTTGGCCGAGTGGTCGCCAAGTTCGAGCATGTCGCCGAGCACGGCGATGCGGCGGCCCTCGCCCGTCACAGGCGTCGCGTTGAGCAATGCCATGGCAGCAGCCATCGATGCCGGATTGGCGTTGTAGCTTTCGTCGATCAGCGTGATCACTCCACCTGGGTAGCTCGAAGTCGAGCCGCCGGGATGGCGCAGCACATGGCGCTTGCCGCGCCCGCGTTCGGCCGAAAGATCGGCCAGTGCTGAAGCCACCTTGTCGAGATCGGCGCCGACCAGATGCGCCGCACCCAGCACCGCCAGCACGTTCTGCACCATATGGCGGCCGGGCGCGCCGATCCGCGCCGCCACTTCGTGGCCGCCGATCCTGGCGATGATGTCGGAATGATCCGCATGCAGTTCGCATTTGGTGAGCTTGAAGGTAGAGCGCGCATTCTCGCCGAAGCCGTAGACGTGCTCGACACCGGCGGCATGGGCCATCTTGTCGAGCAGCTTGAAGCGCGCATCATCGCGGTTGAGGATGGCGGCCCCCTCGGGCTCCAGCCCTTCGAAAATCTCGGCCTTGGCCTTGGCAATCTCGTCGAGATTGCGGAAAAAGCCGAGATGCGCCGCCGCGATCATGGTGACGATGGCGACATGCGGCCTCACCATTTTTACCAGCGGCCGGATTTCGTCGGGATGGTTCATGCCGATCTCGAATACGGCATAGTCGCAATCATCAGGCATGCGCGCCAAGGTCAGCGGCACGCCCCAGTGATTGTTGAAGGACTGCGCCGAGGCGTGCACCTTGCCGACGGCTTGCAGCACATGGCGCAGCGCTTCCTTGGTCGTGGTCTTGCCGGCCGAACCGGTCACAGCGATGATTTTCGCGCTCGAGCGGGCGCGCGACGCAACTCCAAGCTTTTCCAGTGCGACCAGCACGTCCTCGACGACGATAATCGGCGCCGTCAGCCGGCCGAGCGACGGCAGCTTGCCTTCGGCCACCACCAGCACGCCGGCGCCGGCCTTGATGGCGGCGGTGGCGAAATCATGGCCGTCCATCGCCTCGCCCTTGATGGCGAAGAAGGCGTCGCCCGGCTGCAGGCTGCGGCTGTCGATCGAAATGCCGGAAATGCCTTCCGGCATCGGCCCCAACGGCCGCCCGTCCATGGCGGCAACCAGCGCCTCGCAGGTCCACAGCAAGCTCATGCGGCACGCTCCGTAAGTGCCGCGCGAACTTCCTCGTGATCGGAGAAATGCAAGGTTTCGGAGCCGATCGTCTGGCCTTCCTCGTGGCCCTTGCCGGCCACGATCAGCGTGTCGCCGGCATGCAGCATGGCGACCGCCTCGTGGATCGCCTGGCGCCGGTCGCCGATCTCGATGGCGCCGGGGGCGGCGACCGCGACCGGGGAAAAAGACCGATCATGGGCGAGATTGCGACGCGGCTTGCAGA
>NZ_RZOL01000930.1:0-474 GCF_004022985.1 Mesorhizobium sp. M7A.F.Ca.ET.027.02.1.1
CGCCCATCCACACCGCGAACCACTGTCCAAGGTGTGAAACCTCCGCCACGCTCTGGCTTTTCGACCGCGCCACGGCGGCGATGGCCGCATCGGGGCCGCTAGCGCCCCTCACGATCCTCAGCACCTTGCTCAAGGCGGCGCTATGCGCCGGCTCATGCTCGTGCAGCAGCTCGATCAGCATCGGCCCCAGATCGTCCCAGGCCCATTGGCCGGACCAGCTCGCGTCGCCGAGGACATCGTTGCCCCGGTTTTCAGCGGCATCCCCGGTCAGTTCGTACCGGATCTGGGCAAACAGGAATGCCGCCACTGCCTCGCGATGGTGCTCGTAAAGCGTGGGGAACCACGCCGGGAAGCCGTTGAGCTCGCACACTGCGTGCCGCGACGCGATCTCGACCTCATATGGACTGAGAGTTTTGAGGATCGAAGGCGTTTCTCGCGTCTCGATATCGAGGCCGGCAAGCCCTAGGATGGTGG
>NZ_RZOL01000931.1:0-474 GCF_004022985.1 Mesorhizobium sp. M7A.F.Ca.ET.027.02.1.1
GCCTTGCGTATCGTGTAACGGCGTCGGGCTGCAGGCGCTCGAAAACGATCGCGACGCCGCCGTGATCAAGAACGGTGTGGGATACGCAGCTGAGCCTTGCCGCCGTTGCGCCGGCATGAGATTTTTTCGCCGCTAGGGAACTGTTCCCGTCCAATCGATACCAGCCAATCGCCGCGTCCCGACCGGCAAAAAAACAGCCAAATTGTTCACCTCTGCGACGTTGTCGCTCCCCACAGCTTCCCCGGATTTAACGTGAGGGAAACCGCTCAACGGGCACGCCTTAGTAACCGCTTCAAGCTCAAACCGGCGAACAGAATGTAAGGCGGCATGGCAAGCGAATAGTGACCACAGTTTAATTCCAGAATATTTGGCCTAGCCCCGGCGTCCTTCAGCCTCTGCATGAACCTCTCCGATAGCTCTGGCAACACCACTTTATCTCTCCTAGCCAACACAACCTGAAGATCGAGATCAGGC
>NZ_RZOL01000932.1:0-472 GCF_004022985.1 Mesorhizobium sp. M7A.F.Ca.ET.027.02.1.1
GAAGGAGATCGACGCCTCGATCGCCCGCGCCGCCGATGTCGAGATGCTCTACGACCGCCCCTACGAGGACAGGACCAAGGTGCGCGTCGCCGGCCCCTTTACGGTCGAGAGCCTCTCGCCGCACCGCGTCGTCACCGCGCGCGACGACACGCTGGGCGCTGAGATTTCGGCCGGCGAAGGCACGATGCAGCCCGCGCCGAAAAACGTTCCGGAGCAGGATTTTGGCCAGATGGTGCTCGACCATCTGCGCTCTGCAGGCGTGCACCAACAGGAAAAGCGCGACACCATCCATTTCAACTCGGTCGAGCCCTGGCCGGGCAACTGGCTGGCCGCCGAGGGCCGCTACACCGATGGCGATGGCCGTGAGAAGCGGGCGGGAATCCTGATCGGCCCGGAATTCGGGACTCTGACGCGCAGCCAGATCACCGCCGCCGCCCGCGAGGCCTCCGACGCCCGCTTCGACGCGCTGATC
>NZ_RZOL01000933.1:0-467 GCF_004022985.1 Mesorhizobium sp. M7A.F.Ca.ET.027.02.1.1
CTTTAACATGTATTTCACTTGCGGTCCGAGAAGGACAACCTGGTATTGCGGAAACTGCGTATCAAATTCGGAAACACCGTACGCATCAATCTTCACCGGCAAACCACGTTCTTTCGCGACATCGACCATTTTGCTGACCAACAGGCTGGTGGACATCCCGGCAGAGCAGCACAGCATAATCTTGAACATCGACAACCATCCTCTAAATGTAACAAGTTATTGCGAGGATGATTGGACATGATACGGAAACCGGTTTCCATTCATAAAAGACAGAAGTGTGACAACCATCAAGATCCCTTACTTATGAGGCTAATTAACCGGATGCGCATCACATAATTTGGCCGTTTTGACATCATTTTGAGTGGAAACGGAAAATCGGTTTCCATGAAAAACGGAAACGGATATACTCCGTTCTGGCTATAATCTGAGCCGTAGCGGTCATGGAATTTGCAGGCGCGAGGTAAGCC
>NZ_RZOL01000934.1:0-466 GCF_004022985.1 Mesorhizobium sp. M7A.F.Ca.ET.027.02.1.1
GCCTGCGAGCGTGGTGATGATGACGGAGATGGGCTTCAGATCGGGTTCGCCGGCAAACATGTTGTCGCGGTGCCTCTTCAAGAGCATCACCGCGGCCTGCAAGGGCGTCCGCACGCGGTAGTCCGGCAGGTTCTCGACGCTAGCCGTAACGCCTTGCCTCCTCAACGACTCCACGAGGATCTGCTTGCGCCGGGCGAGGACCGAACCCATTCGTGACCTAATCCATTCCCCATACCCCTTTGGATTGGAGCGCGGCCAGTCGGCCGTCCGCACCTGGTAGGTCGGGACATCGCGATCCGTGATGGCGATCGCAGTATCCGCCCACCGCGCATCGAATTGCGCGCGTTCCAGAAGAAGCCGCTGTTCTGAGCCATTCGGCAACGAGGGAACGATGTCCATGTGGAATTGGGCGCCATCTGCATAGGAGAGGATCCAGCAACGCCGGCCTTCACGCACAGGCTTCGTC
>NZ_RZOL01000935.1:0-461 GCF_004022985.1 Mesorhizobium sp. M7A.F.Ca.ET.027.02.1.1
TCGCACGCCGGACCGGCTCTATGATTTCGCCAAGGGCGCCAAGGCAGCCGGTTATCAGGTGATCATCGCCGGCGCCGGCGGTGCGGCGCACCTGCCCGGCATGACGGCGGCGATGACGCCGCTGCCGGTGTTCGGTGTGCCGGTGGAATCGAAAGCGCTTTCCGGGCAGGATTCGCTGCTGTCCATTGTCCAGATGCCGGCCGGCATTCCCGTGGGCACGCTGGCCATCGGCAAGGCCGGCGCTGCCAACGCAGCCCTTCTGGCCGCTGCCGTGCTGGCCCTGAACGATGACAGCCTTGCCGTCCGTCTGGACGCCTGGCGCGCCGCGCAGACCGCCAAGGTCGCGGCAGAACCGACGGATACGCCGTGAGCCTGCCCGCCGGATCGACCATCGGCATCATTGGCGGCGGCCAGCTCGGCCGCATGCTGGCTGTTGCTGCCTCCCGCCTCGGCTACCGCAC
>NZ_RZOL01000936.1:0-455 GCF_004022985.1 Mesorhizobium sp. M7A.F.Ca.ET.027.02.1.1
GCTGATGAGCGGCGAAAAAGCGCGGGAGAGCGGTTTGCCCATTCTCGGTCGCATCGTGAGCTACGCCGTGACGGGCGTTGACCCGTCGGTGATGGGCATCGGTCCGGTCAGCGCCTGCCGGACGGCGCTGGCGCGGGCGGGCTGGACGCTGGATGACGTGGACCTCATTGAAGCCAATGAGGCCTTTGCCGCCCAGGCGCTGGCGGTGGGGAAGCAGCTCGGCTGGGATGAACGCAAAGTGAACGTGAACGGCGGCGCTATCGCCCTGGGCCATCCGATAGGTGCCTCCGGCTGCCGCATCCTCGTGACGCTGCTGTACGAAATGCAGCGCCGTGACGTTAAAAAAGGGCTCGTCACCCTGTGCGTAGGCGGCGGGCAAGGCATTGCTCTCACCGTCGAGCGTTAAGCCTCTCGTTGGTACCCGAATAATAATTAAAGTGAGGAGTCGTAATGAG
>NZ_RZOL01000937.1:0-454 GCF_004022985.1 Mesorhizobium sp. M7A.F.Ca.ET.027.02.1.1
GAGTTGGGCGTACCGGCAGTCGGCTTCGACGACAATTTCTTCGATCTCGGCGGCGATTCGCTGATGGCGGAGACTTTGGTGCTTGCCGTGCAGAAGCGGTTCGGCGTCAAATTGCAGACCTCGGTCCTGCTCGAAGCCCAGACACCGCGCGAATTCGGCCGCTTGATCGCGTCGCTGGTACCGGAGCATCCAGCCCGCGAACTGATCGTGCCGGTGTCCGGCAGCGTCGGCCAGGAGCCGATCGCGATGATCCACGGCATCACCGGCTCGGCCTTGTTCGCCAATCGCTTCAGCAGGCGTCTGAAAGACAAATACGCGATCATGGCCGTGCGCGGCATGGGCACGGAACCCGGCGAGACGCCCTATTCCACCATGGCCGAAATTGGCACCAACTATTTTGAAGCCCTGACCTCGGTGACCGGCAGGCATCCCGAGATCATCGGTGGCATATGCG
>NZ_RZOL01000938.1:0-453 GCF_004022985.1 Mesorhizobium sp. M7A.F.Ca.ET.027.02.1.1
ATCCAATACCAATCGGACACCGAGGCGGGCAGTTCGGGCGCGCCGGTCATGAATGACGGTTGGGAGCTCGTGGCGCTTCACCATGCGGCGAAAAAAGACAAGTCGAACGAAGGCATCAAGTTCTCGGCGATTGCCGCTGCTCTGGAACTGGAGGCGCAAACCGGCAACGCAGATGCGGCGCGGCTTTTTGAGCTTTTCACCGGCACGGATGAACTGGCCGGGTTCTTCGGCACCCTCGGTCGCGCGGTTGTCCAGAACGACAGCGGTATGGAGCGGGTCGTCGATGCCTACAACGGCGAGGATCAGGATCTCGATATCGGCTTTTGGAACATCGAATGGTTCAACAAGCGCTGGCAGGACAAGCTCGATTCCGTCGCGCGTATCATCGTCGAAATGAATCTCGACGTCTGGGTGTTCGTGGAATCGAGCCTCGAAGCAACCGAGGCCTTGGCT
>NZ_RZOL01000939.1:0-451 GCF_004022985.1 Mesorhizobium sp. M7A.F.Ca.ET.027.02.1.1
CAGGAATTCTGTGCCGCGTCCCTGAACAGCCGCGCTAGGTCGTCCCCGAAGTCCGCGGCCAGACCACGCCAGTCGTAGCTCGACCAGTGGTTCTGGTGCTGGTCATCCCGGGTGCGGTCGAATAGGTAGCGGATCGCGTTCAGCTGGCCAGCCCGCTCCGGGTGGGAACTGAGCTCGGTACGCAACTGCTCGAAATGCGCGTTGAGATTGTCGCGAGACTCCCTGAGTTCTCTCGCCTCGGCCGACTGGCGCTCCTTGTCACGGCGCCTCCATCGGCGCTCTTGGGCCTTCAATTTGCGCATCTCCGGATCGGCCACCGGATGCAGCAGCGCCCGCAGCCGATCCGCCACTTCCCCATCTGCTGCAGCTCGCTTCATGGCCGTCAGCCAGCGCCGCGGGCGACCATTATTCTGGTAGAGATGGAAGGCCAGCGTCAGGGCAACGAGTTGAT
>NZ_RZOL01000093.1:0-17459 GCF_004022985.1 Mesorhizobium sp. M7A.F.Ca.ET.027.02.1.1
TGCTCGTGCGTCACGGCCAGAGCGAATGGAACCTGAAGAACCTGTTCACCGGCTGGCGTGACGTCGACCTGACCGAGGAGGGCCACGCCGAGGCCAAGGCCGCCGGCCAGAAGCTCAAGGCGCGTGGCATGAAATTCGACATCGCCTTCACCTCGGCGCTGATCCGGGCGCAAAAGACCTGCCAGCACATCCTCGACGCGGTCGGCCAGAGCGATCTGAAGACCATCCGCGACCAGGCACTCAACGAGCGCGACTATGGCGACCTTTCCGGCCTCAACAAGGACGACGCCCGCAAGAAATGGGGCGAGGAGCAGGTGCATGTCTGGCGCCGATCCTACGACGTGCCGCCGCCCGCCGGCGAAAGCCTGAAGGACACCGGCGCCCGAGTCTGGCCCTATTACCTGCACGACCTGCAGCCGCATGTGCTGCGCGGCGGCACCGTGCTGGTCGCCGCCCACGGCAACTCCCTGCGCGCGCTGATCATGGCGCTCGACGGCAAGTCGGGCGAGGAGATCGTCAAGCTGGAACTCGGCACCGGCGTGCCGGTCATCTACCAGCTCAACGCCGATTCCACCGTCGCTTCGAAGGAAGTGCTGGACGACTGAGCCGGCGAACGGAGCACCTGCGAAAAAAGCGCGTTGACAGCAATCGCTTGCCCGCTTACATGAGCCCGCACCAGCCCAGATGGCGGAATTGGTAGACGCGCACGGTTCAGGTCCGTGTTCCGCAAGGAGTGGAGGTTCGAGTCCTCTTCTGGGCACCAAATTCCCGTTTCGAACCATTCGCCGGTTCAGAAACTTAGAGAAAAAGCCCGGCTCGTCCGGGCTTTTTCTTTGCCGCCAACCTCCCCTTCCGGCCAGTCTCCTCACAAACCGCTTCAAACTCCGCGCCCGCTTCGCTACGCTCAAAACCATGGCTCAATCCACCACCCAGATATTCGGTGCCCGCCGCGACCAGGCGTTCCCCACGCTGGCCGAGGTGGATATCGACCGCATGCGCCGGTTCGGCGAGGCCAGCGCCTATGCCGCCGGCGAGCACATCATCGAAGCAGGCGATGTGGCGCCCGGTCTGATCGTCGTGCTGTCGGGCAGCGTGGACATCACCCAGGACGGCGGGCTCGGCCGGCGCGAGACGATCGTCACGCATGGCCCAGGCAGCTTTGTCGGCGAGCTGGCGCAGCTTTCGGCCCGGCCCTCGCTGGTCAATGCGCAGGCCGCCGAACCGGTGGAGGCATTCGTCATCGCCTCGCAGCGACTGCGCGACCTGATGGTGCAGGAGGCCAATCTCGGCGAGCGCATCATGCGGGCGCTGATCCTGCGCCGCGTCGGGCTTTTGGAGAGCGCCACCAGCGGGCCGATCATCATCGGACCCCAGGACAATGCCGACGTGTTGCGGCTGCAGGGTTTCCTCGCCCGCAGCGGCCAGCCGCATCGCGTGCTCGATTCCGGCAGCGATCCCTGCGCCAAAACCCTGGTAGAACGCTTCGAGGTCGATCCGCACCACCTGCCGATCGTGCTCTGTCCAAACGGCAGGCTGCTGATGAACCCCGGCGAAAAGGACCTCGCCCGCTGCATCGGCCTGCTGCGGCCGATCGATGCCGAGACGGTGTATGACGTGGCCATCGTCGGCGCCGGCCCGGCGGGGCTGGCGGCGGCGGTCTATGCGGCCTCCGAAGGCCTATCGACGATCGTGCTCGACTGCCGTGCCTTCGGCGGTCAGGCCGGCGCCTCCTCGCGCATCGAGAACTATCTTGGTTTCCCCACAGGCATTACCGGCATGGCGCTGATGGCGCGCGCCTACAACCAGGCGCAGAAATTCGGCGTCGAAATGGTCATCCCGGACGAGGCGAAGCTTTTGAGCGCCGCCTCCGACGCGTCAGGCGCCCGCTATCTGCTCGATGGCGGCGATGGCGAGACCGTGCGCACGCGCAGCGTGGTGATCGCCAGCGGCGCGCGCTATCGCCGCCTCGACATCGCCAATCTGGCGCGGTTCGAGGGAACGTGCGTGCACTATTGGGCGTCGCCCATCGAAGGGCGGCTTTGCGCGGACCAGGAAGTGGCGTTGGTCGGCGCCGGCAATTCGGCCGGGCAGGCGGCTGTCTACTTGGCCAGTCATGCGCGCAAAGTGGCGCTGCTGGCGCGCGGCGGCAGCCTCGATGCCAGCATGTCGCGCTACCTGGTCGAACGCATCAAGGCGCAGCCTAACATCGAGGTGTTGACCGGGACCGAAATCGAGGCGCTGGACGGCGAAGAGGGCAATCTTGGCACGGTGCGATGGCGCAACCGCGCCAGCGGCGCGGAAACGACGCGCCCGATCCGCCATCTCTTTCTCTTCATCGGCGCCGACCCGAACACCGATTGGCTGGCGAATTGCGGTGTGGCGCTGGACGCCAGGGGGTTCGTGCGCACCGGATCGGAGCTGGGATCGGCGCAGATGGAGACCAGCCGCAGCGGCGTGTTCGCCATCGGCGACGTCCGCGCCGGTTCGGTCAAACGCGTCGCGGCGGCTGTCGGCGAAGGCGCCCAGGTGGTCGCGGCATTGCATGCATATCTCGCGCGCGCGGACGCACCTCAAACAGCAGGGAGACCATGATGGATGAATGCAGGCATACGCGCGACATCAGGAAGGTGACGCCGAGCGCGCTCGGCTGCGAGGAGTGCCTGAAGAGCGGGTCGCAATGGGTGCATTTGCGGCTCTGCCGCACCTGCGGCCATGTCGGCTGCTGCGACGACTCGCCCAACCGCCACGCCACCAGGCATTTTCACGCCACCAAGCATCCGATCATCGAGGGCTACGATCCGCCGGAAGGCTGGGCATGGTGCTATGTCGACGAGGTGTTTGTCGACCTCGGCGACGACGTGACCCCGCAGAACGGCCCGATCCCGCGCTTTGTTTGAGCGGCGCCGCATGGCGACGGAATCCCGGGAAAAGCGCGGTCCCTCCGGGCTTTCTTGGCGGCGGCCTCCCTGCTGAACGGCTTGGCAGTCAGTCGGCGAAATACAGATATCCCAGCCATCCGGCCAGCACGACCGAGGCAGTCCAGATACAAACAATGATCACCGCCGCGTAGCGGCTCACCGGCCTGTCGGCGGCCAGCGCGGCGGTCTTTCTGTGTTCCGCCATCACCTCGGGCGGTATCATCCTGACCACGGCAAGGACGCCCAAAGGGACAAGGATGACGTCGTCGAGATAGCCGATCACCGGAATGAAATCGGGGATCAGGTCGATTGGCGACAAGGCATAGCTTGCAACACACACGGCAAGCGCCTTGGCGTACCAGGGCGTTCGGGGATCGCGAGCGGCGAGGTAGAGCGCATGCACATCGCGCTTGATCGTTCGGGCCCACTCATTCAGTGCCATCGGATGATTTTAGCGCCAAATGAAAACCGCCGATAGCGCACGCCAGGCGCCCGCCTCCGACAGCATCTCGAAGAGCCGATGACCGCCGGTCTACCGCACGGAGCCGGTGACGGTCGGGTCGATCATGCTGGGAACGGATTTGCGTTCGTTGCCGGCAAGCGCCGCTATGATCAGCAGGCTGGCAACCACCGGGACAAACAGGATGGCAACGCGAGCTTGCACGTAAAAGATGGCACGCCATTCATTGCGCTTGTCGGGGCTGTTGCTCATCATACTCACTTTGTCGGTCCCCCACGCGGTGACATAGCTGCAAACGGTTAAACAACTCCTTCCGACTTCGTTAACCCAGCGGAATTGAGGCGAAATTCCCAGGCGATCCCAGAGATGGCGAGCCAGCTTCAGTTCAGCCCGATAAGCCTGGCGCCCTGCCGGAACAGCGCCATGGCGTCCGGCTCGAAGCGGAAGGTGCCGATGAAATCGTCGGCGCAATAGTCCGGCCTTGTCTTGCGAATGGCGGCGGCGAAGCCGCGCGCTTCGTCGAGCCGTCCGGCCAGCGCCAGGCAGTGCGCGGCGATCGCCAGTATGATGGCGTGGGCGTTGGGCCGCGCCGCCGCCTTCAGCGCCCATTCGGCCGCTTCCGCGAACTGGCCGAGCCGGACATGCGCCATGGCGCGTGCGCCCAGCATGCCGAACAGCAGCGGGTCGAACGGGCTGAGATGGCGCGAATGATCCGAAGAGCCTATCGCCGCTCGCGGGTCGCCCGACTGCGAATGCACGAAGGACAGCGCGTAGTGGCCAAGCGCGAAGTTGGGGCTGAGATCGACAGCCCGCTCGAGTTCGAGCAGCGAGCCGTCCTGCTCGCCGCGCAGCCACAGCGCCCGGCCCATCGCCCAATGCGCGGCCGGATTGTGGTCGTCGACCAGCAGGCTGTGTCCGGCGCTCTCGAAGGCCAGCGCGCTTTCGCGGTCGCGGTCGCCCCAGCGCTGGAAGGCGTTCTGCCAGTGGGTGAAGGACAGGCCAGCATAGGCGCGGGCAAAGGTCGGGTCGAGATGCAAGGCCTGGGCAAAGAAATGCCGCGCCTGTTCGTTTTCCGCCTGGGTGAAGCGGTACATGTGCCAGAGGCCGCGATGGTAGGCCTCCCAAGCGTTGAGCGAGCTGGGCGCCTTCAGCATGGCGCGGTTGCGCTCGACGGTTTCGATCTCGGCCGAGATCGAGGAGACGATGCTGTTGCCGATGTCGTCGAGCACGGAAAAGATGTCATCGGGCCTGCGCTCGAAGGTCTCGGCCCAGACGATCCTGGCGCTGCGCACCTCGATCAGTTCGACGCCGACGATGAGGCGGCCGGACGGGCTGCGCACCGTGCCGGTGGCGACATAGTCGACATTCAGCCGGCGGCCGGCATCCTCGGGCGCGATGTTCTGCTCTGCCAGTGCAAACACCGATCCGCGCGCGATGACGAAGAAATCCCTGAGCTTGGCCAGGCGGGTGATAATGTCGTGGGTGAAACCGTCGGCCAATCCGCCGCGCGTGCCGCCACTCTCCTCGACAAACGGCATCACCGCCAGCGAAGCGTGGCTGGGCTCGACCGGGCCGGGTGCGGTGGGCGTGGTGGCCACCAGTGGCGATAGCGTGGACAGGCCGGCCGGCTGTGTCCGTAGCGAGGCTCCGGGCCGTTGTTCACGGATCGCCTGCCAGGCCGCGCGAAGCGGTGCGAAATCGAGCTCCTCCGACCGGAACAATCGCTCCGCCGAAGCCAGGTGCTGCTCTGCCGTGGCGACCTCGCCGCGCCCGGCCAGATTGGACAGCAACGCCAGATGTCCGCGCGTGTCGAACGGCGCCAGTTCCACCCATGTGTCGAGATGGGCGATCGCCTCGTCACTATGCGCCGGCAGGCTCGCGACAAGCCGTTCCAGCACGGCGGCATGGCAAGCGCTGAAGCGGCGGCGCTGCGCGATCAGCCAGCTGTTGAAATGCGGGCTGCGCTCGAGCTCCAGCCCGTCGAGGAAATCGCCGGCAAACAGTTTGGCCAGCGCCCGCAAGCGGTCGACATCAAGGCTGCCGATCCCTTGCGCGGCGGCGCGGCTGACCTCCAGCGCATCGACCAGGCAGTCGCTGAGATCGAGTGCGACCGTGTCGCCCTGTGTCGCGACCCGGTGTCGGCCCGGCGCGTCGAGTGCGCCGCGCAGCTTGCTCAGGCACCAGCGCAGTTCGCCCCTTGGATCGTTCGGCACATCCCACAACAGCTCGCACAAGCGACTGCGGCCGACCGGATGCGGCGCCAGCACCAGATAGGCCAACAGAGCGCGCAGCTTGCGTGACGACGGCAACGTAACCGGCACGTCATTGCGGGAGATCGCCAGCGGTCCGAGCAGGCGCACGGAAAGGACCGACATCTCGCCGTTCAGCCTCGATCGGGTGGATTCCACGTGTGTTTCCACGCCTGCTCCCACGCTGGCCTGTCGGCCTCTCCTGTATCACCAAACACGACACGGCGCATCCGGCAGCGGATTTAAGCGCCAGATACCGTCATTGCCGCTATGCGGCATTTCAGTCCTAGCGCGGCAAGGTCACGAAACCTCGCCGCCCAACCCGCCGGTTTGTAACCGGCCTGTGACAACACTCGAGGAGGACCAAAAATGTTGCAGCAGCAGAAGATCAGAACCACGGCCGGGCGCGGCCGCCTGTTCGACAGCATTCTCGACACCGTCGGCGACACGCCGGTGGTTCGCATCAACAATCTCGGACCGTCCCACGCGACGATCTACGTCAAGGCCGAGTATTTCAATCCCGGCGCCTCGGTGAAGGACCGGCTGGCGCTCAACATCATCGAGGAGGGCGAGCGCAGCGGTGCGCTGAAGCCGGGCCAGACGGTGGTCGAGGCGACCAGCGGCAACACCGGCATCGGCCTCGCCATGGTCTGCGCGCAAAAGGGCTATCCGCTGGTCGTCACCATGGCCGACAGTTTTTCGGTCGAGCGCCGCAAGCTGATGCGCATGCTGGGCGCCAAGGTGGTGCTGACGCCGCGCGCCGAAAAAGGTTTCGGCATGTACAAGAAGGCGATGGAACTGGCCGAGGCCAATGGCTGGTTCCTTGCCCGCCAGTTTGAAACGGCCGCCAACGCCGCCATCCACGAGGCAACGACGGCGCGCGAGATCGTCAATGATTTCGCCGGCTCGCGGCTAGATTGCTTCGTCACCGGCTATGGCACCGGCGGCACGGTGGTAGGCGTGGCGCGCGTGCTGCGCCGCGAGCGTCCGGAAACCCGCATCGTGCTCTCCGAGCCGGCCAACGCGCAGCTCATCGGCAGCGGCAAGGTCCAGCAGCGCGGCGCCGATGGTGCCCCCGCCGCCAGCCATCCGGCCTTCGAGCCGCACCCGATCCAGGGCTGGACGCCGGACTTCATCCCCAACGTGCTGCAGGAGGCGATCGACACTAGCCTCTATGACGAGGTGATGCCGATCGCCGGGCCCGAGGGCATCAAATGGGCCAGGGAATTGGCGCGGAAAGAGGGCATCTTCACCGGCATTTCCGGCGGCGCCACCTTCGCCGTGGCACGGCAGGTCGCGGAGAAGGCGCCGGCCGGCGCGGTGATCCTGTGCATGCTGCCCGACACCGGCGAGCGCTACATGTCGACGCCGCTGTTCGACGGGATCGAGGCCGAGATGGATGCCGAGGAGGCCGCCCTGTCGCGCTCGACGCCCGGCTGCCAGTTCCCGGCGACTTGACGGGAGATCTGGTATGGACGCCATGCAAGAAAACCTCGGCCTGGTGGCCGAGGAAACGCTCGATCCCCTGGACTGGGCCGATGTGCAGGCCCTGTCGCACCGCGTCATCGACGATGCGGTCGATTATCTCCGCGATGTGCGCGACCGCCCGGTCTGGCGGGAGATGCCGGCCGATGTGAGAGAGGCCTTCTCGGCGCCGCTGCCGCGCTCGCCGGCGCCGCTTGCCGCCGTCTATGGCGAGGTCTCGCGCACGGTGATGTCCTATCCGATGGGCAACATCCATCCGCGCTTCTGGTCCTGGTATATGGGGTCGAGCAACTTCACCGGCGCGCTCGGCGACTTCCTGGCGGCCATCCAGGGCTCGAACCTCGGCGGCGGCAACCACGCCGCCGGGCTGATGGACAGCCAGGTGGTGAACTGGTGCAAGGAGATGCTGGGCTTTCCAGCTTCTGCCGGCGGCACGCTGGTCAGCGGCGGCTCGATGGCCAACATCATAGGGCTGACCGTGGCGCGCAACGTCAAGGCCGGCATCGACGTGCGCGAGCATGGCGTTGCTGCCATCGAGAAGCCGCTGCGCTTCTACGGCTCGGAGCAGATACACTCGTGCCACCGCAAGGCGATGGAGGCACTCGGCCTCGGCAACCGGGCACTGCGCCGCATCCCGACCGATGCCGGGCTGCGCATCGATATCGCTGCCTTGCGTGCGGCGATCACCGAAGATCGCGCGGCAGGGTTCAAGCCGGCCTGCATCATCGGTACGGCCGGCACCGTCAACACCGGGGCGATCGACGATTTGCAGGCGCTTGCGAAGCTGGCACATGAGGAAGGCCTCTGGTTCCATGTCGACGGCTGCATCGGCGCGCTGATAGCCATTGCGCCTGAAAACGCGCATCGCGTCGCCGGCATCGAACGGGCGGATTCGGTCGCCCTCGATCCGCACAAATGGCTGCACGCGCCATTCGAGGTCGGCTGCGCCCTGGTCAGGGATGCCGCGGCGCATCGCCGGACCTTCGCGGTGACGCCGGAATATCTCGAATCGACGCCGCGCGGTCTTGCTTCCGGCGAATGGCTGCATGATTACGGCCTGCAGACGTCGCGCGGTTTTCGCGCGCTGAAGGTGTGGATGGCGCTGAAGGAGCACGGCGTCGAGAAATTCGGCCGCCTGATCGACCAGAACATTGCCCAGGCTGTCTATCTTGCCGGCTTGATCGAGGCCGCGCCACAATTGCAGCTGGCGGCATCGCCGACCGTCAACATCGTCTGCTTCCGCTATCAGCCCGGTCTGACAGGCGAGGCTCTGAAGACGCTCAACACGGAGGTCATGCTGCGGCTTCAGGAACAGGGCATTGCGGCCCTTTCGGACACCACGGTGCATGGCGAGCACTGGTTGCGCGTGGCGATCACCAATCATCGCACACGGCGCGAAGATCTCGACCTTCTGGTGCATGAAACGGTGCGGCTGGGGCATGACATCGCAACGCAGGGTTCCGCGCCTTCCTAGTTGCGGGCAGGCATGCGATTCTGCCGCGATGATTCGGGAGATCCAGGCCGTGACGCTGTTTCGTATGGTTGCACTGGCGGCGCTGGTCTTCACCGCCTCTGCGCAGGCCGCCGACATGGCTTTCTTCGTGAAGAACCTGCGCAAGGAATCTGTCGCGGTCGAGCTGTTCAGCCGCGACCGTGAGACGGTCTGGCCGGGCAATGACAAGGTGTTCCTGATCGAACCCGAGTCGCAGAAATCCGTGCCGCTGTCCTGCAATCAGGGCGAACAAATCTGCTATGGCGCCTGGGCCGACGGCAATGACAGCCTCTCGGCCGGCGTCGGGCCGGACAATGACCAGCCCTGCGACACCTGCTGCTTCATCTGCGTGGAACACTCGACCGAGACGATCGATCTGGTGCCGTAGAGCGCGGAAGTGTCGTTGGACCCAAATTAAGTCAGGGATCGCTTCGTCCGGTCCACTTCCGCGATTCAGCGCTGCATGCAATGGTCGCCCCGCGGCCGGGTGGGCCGCTTATTCGGGGGTTATCATGTTTCATGCCTATGCGCGCCGCATGCTGGCCGCGCTGTCCTTCGTCATGCTGGTTGCGTCGGCGGCGCAAGCCGACGATGTCACCTTCGCCATCAAGAACAGCCACCCGAACGCGATGCGCGTCGAGCTCTACAGCCAGGATCGCGACTATGTCTGGCCCGGCGAGGACAAGGACTATTTCCTCGACGACGGCGAGACCAAGCAGCTGCCGATATCCTGCAACGCGGGCGAATCGATCTGCTACGGCGCCTGGGTCGATGGCGACGAGGGCACCTATTGGGGCGTCGGTCCCGGCAACACGGAAAAATGCGAGGATTGCTGCTACACCTGTAGCGGCGGCGAGACCGAGGAGATCGAGCTGGTCCCCTGACCGGTTTGCCAGCTTGACGGTCTTCGGGCCGGAGCCATAGCCTGTGCAAATACCCAGCGCGCGCCGCCTCGAACTGTTCAGACGCGACGTGCTTCAGGCAAAAGGAGCCCAGCTATGGCCGGCATGGTCGAAAGCGACAAGATCGACGTCGGGTTTTCCGGCAAGCGCTGCATCCACTCGCGCAACTGCGTGCTCGGCGATCCGCATGTCTTCGTGCCCAACGCGCCGGGCCAATGGATCCATCCCGAGGCGGCCAGCGTCGAGAAGATCGTCGCCATCGCCGAAAGCTGCCCGTCGGGCGCCATCACCTATGTCAGGAAGGATGGCGGGCCGCAGGAGCAATCACCGGTGGTCAACACGGTGCGGCTGCGGGAAAACGGCCCGCTGGCGGTACACGCCGAGATCGTGCTCGACGGCGAGACTTCTTATCGTGCCACGCTCTGCCGCTGCGGCGCTTCGGAGAACAAGCCGTTCTGCGACGGCAGCCACAACAAATCCGGTTTTGCCGCCACCGGCGAGCCGCCGCTGAAGGACACGCTGGCGCTCGAAGCGAGGAACGGTCCGCTGAAAGTGACGCCGACCACCAATGGCCCGCTCAAGCTTGAGGGCAATCTCGAGATCGTCACCGGAACCGGCCATACGGTCGACCGTACGCAACGCGCCTTCCTCTGCCGCTGCGGCCATTCCGCCAACAAACCGTTCTGCGATGGGACGCACAAGAAGGTGGGGTTTGTGGGGTAGCTGCGATCTCCCTCCTTGAGGGGGAGATGGCCGGCAGGCCAGAGGGGGTCGTCTCGCGTAGAGCGCTGGCTTCCTCTTTCGCCTCGTATGAAGTCGCATCCAGTCGTGCCGACCCCCTCTGTCGCCTTTGGCGACATCTCCCCCTCGAGGGGGGAGATTACCCGTGGCCCAGCGCTCGCGGCTTTATCGCCCGCTCCGTATCGGCTAAGGCAGGGACAAATAAATTGCCACCCGGACCGCCGCCAAAAATGACCGCCAAGACCAAGCCAAAGCCGCTGTTCCTCGGGATCGACACCGGCGGCACCTATACCGATGCCGTGCTGTGGTCTGAAACGGAAGGCCCGCAAGAAGGGCCGAACAAGGGCAAGGTGCTGGCCAAGGCCAAGGCGCTGACCACAAGGCATGATCTGGCCGTCGGCATTTCCGGTGCCGTCGACGCGGTGCTGGGCAAGGCCGGCACCGATCCCGCCGCCATCAAGCTGGTCTCGATGTCGACGACGCTTGCCACCAACGCGCTGGTCGAGGGCCAGGGCGGCCGTGTCGCGCTGGTGATGATCGGCTTTTCCGAGGGCGACCTCGCCCGCGACGGGCTGAAGGCCGCGCTCGGCACCGATCCTGTGGTTTTTTGTCCGGGCGGTCACGATGTGCACGGCAATGCCGCCAAGCTCGATCTGTCCGAACTGGAAGCGATGCTGCCGGAACTCGGCGCGTCGGTGTCCGGTTTTGCCGTCTGCGCCTATTTTGCCACCCGCAATCCGGCGCACGAGATCGCCGCCCGCGAGCTGATCCGCGAGAAGACAGGCCTGCCGGTCACATCGAGCCACGAGTTGTCGGCCAAGCTCGGCGGCCCGCGCCGGGCGTTGACCACTTTGCTCAACGCCAGGCTGATCTCGATGATCGACCGGCTGGTGGCGGCAACCGAAGGTTTTCTTGGAGAACGCAACATTGCAGCACCCCTGATGGTCGTGCGCGGCGATGGCGCGCTGGTTTCGGCCGCGTTCGCCCGCCAGCGGCCGATCGAGACCATCCTGTCCGGCCCAGCCGCCAGCCTGGTCGGCGCCCGCCACATGACCGGGCTCGACAATGCTGTGGTCTCCGACATCGGCGGCACCACCACCGACGTCGCCGTGCTCGACGGCGGCCGTCCCAGGCTCGATCCGGAAGGCGCCACCGTCGGCGGCTTCCGCACCATGGTCGAGGCCGTCGCCATGCGCACCTTCGGCCTCGGCGGCGATTCCGAAGTGGCGCTGGAAGATGGCGCGCTCAACCCGAAGATCCTGCTCGGGCCGCGCCGCCTGGTGCCGTTGGCGCTGGCCGGCATGGCGCACGGTATAGCTGTCACCTCCGAACTCGAACGCCAGCTGCGGGCGCCCAATCCCGGCCGCATGGACGGCCGCTTCGCGGTGCGCACCGGCGTGCCGGACCGGCTCGCCGCCGGCCTGACCGGCGCCGAAGCCAGGCTCTACGAGCTGATCGGTGCCGTGCCGCTCGCCGTCGACAGGCTTTTGAGTTCCAACGCGCAGAACGCGACGCTGAACCGGCTGGTGTCGCGCGGGCTGGTGCATGTCGCCGGCTTCACCCCGTCGGACGCTGCCCATGTGCTGGGCAAGCAGGCGAACTGGGATCCCATCGCCGCGCGCCTCGGCGCCGAACTGTTCGCCCGCAAGCGTGACGGCCGTGGCCAGTACATCGCCGCCTCGCCGGAAGCGATCTCGGAGCGGGTGCTGGTGACGCTGACGCGCTGGTCGGCCGAATATATCCTCGAGACCGCCTTTGCCGAGGATGGGCTCGATGGCGCGTCGACGGTGGCGCATGCATTGGTGCAGCGCGCGGTCGACGCCCACCCCGGCATTGCCCGCCTGAGCGTTGCGCTCGACCGCCCGGTCATCGGCCTCGGCGCCTCGGCGCCGCTGCACTATGCCGGGCTGCCGCCGCTGATCGGCAATGACTGCGTGGTGCCCAGGGATACCGATGTCGCCAACGCGCTCGGCGCCGTCGTCGGCCAGGTCAGGGTTTCGGCCGAGGCGCGGGTCAGCCAGCCCATGGAAGGGCTGTTTCGTCTTGCCTCGGGTGAAACCGTGCGCGATTTCCTCGACGAGGCGGCGGCGATCGCGGCGGCCGAGGCCGATGTCCGCGCCATCGTCGCGGAGCGCGCCAGGGATGCCGGCACCGACAGCGCCGAGATCGACGTCGCCACCGAATTCCGGGTCTCGACCGTCGAAGCCCAGCGCATGTTCATCGAGGCGCATGTCGTGGCCGTGGCCTCGGGACGGCCGCGCATTGCGGTGTGATGCAGCCTTTGTGAAAACCTGTCGGCGCATTTGAACACATGCGCATGGCAGCCGTCAGATGGAAGATTTGGGCACAGTAAGTCGCTCGAATACTGCGTGTACCCGTATTCGACTGCCGTTCGGGTCGATGATTTGCATGACCAAAAGCAGCCGATTTTGATGAATCTTGAACGCTGCCGACAAGGCTCTGGCCTTAGCCCCCGCTGATGCCGAACCCGGCCAATTGCCGTTTCCGATCAAGGCCTGTTCCCCATTGATCGTTTTCTCCTTTAGATCGGCGGTCCACCCATTGCTCGCATCGACCTGCAGGCCGGGATCGCTGCGGATAACGACTCTGCAATCGGCACATTGGCCGCCGGTTGAGTAAACCTGCTGCCATGTGCCAATGAACTCGATATCGGCAGCGGCGGCAGGAGCAACGCCAGCGAATGCAAGAGCGAGTGAAACAAAAGTAAGCCAGGCAAATCTCAACATCGGCATACTCCAAAGGTGCCTGCTTTATTTGACAGGCAATGTATAAAGCCGGGTTTACTGGAATGAGAAAATTGACGCGATATGCGATTGGACATGGCAAGTTGTGCCCTGCGATGGCGCTCCTCTCTGGAGGACGAAGCGATGCAAATACGCCACCTTCACCCTAAGCTGAATTGACCCGGCAAACCTGACATGCCAAAGGCCCGCAAAGCCTTTCATCTGGAGTAGCCTGATGACCGACCGCATCGAGATCGCCGGATTGCGGATTGCCCGCGAGCTGCATGAGTTCGTGGCCAGGGAAGCGCTGCCGGGCACGGGGATCGAAGCGGACGCCTTCTGGAACGGTTTTTCGGCCATCGTCCATGATTTGGCGCCGAAGAACCGGGCGCTGCTGGCAAAGCGTGACGCCATCCAGGAACAGATAGACGGCTGGTATCGCGAGCATGGCGCACCGGTCGACATGGAGGCCTACAAGGGCTTCCTGAAAGAGATTGGCTATCTCGTTTCGGAAGGCGCGGCCTTCAGTGTCTCGACCGACAATGTCGACCCGGAAATCGCTGATGTTGCCGGACCGCAGCTGGTCGTGCCGGTGATGAATGCGCGCTATGCGCTCAACGCCGCCAATGCGCGCTGGGGTTCGCTCTACGACGCGCTCTACGGCACCGATGCCATCCCCGAAACGGATGGCGCCGAAAAGGGCAAGGGCTTCAATCCGGCGCGTGGCGCCAAGGTCGTTGCCTGGACGAAGACCTTTCTCGACGAGGCTGCCCCGCTCACCCTAGGCAAATGGGCCGGCGTCAATGGTCTGTCGCTGGCGCAAGGTGCCTTGCGGCTGAGCGCCGGCGCCGGCTCGACGACGCTGGCCGACCCCAGGCAATTCGTCGGCTATCGCGGCGATGCCGCCAATCCCGATGCGGTGCTGCTGGTGCGCAACGGCCTGCACATCGAGATCGTCATCGACCGCAACAACCAGATCGGCCGCACCGATCCGGCGGGGATCGCCGATGTCATCCTGGAATCGGCGCTGACCACCATCCAGGACTGCGAGGATTCGGTCGCCGCGGTGGATGCGCCAGACAAGGTCGTCGTCTACCGCAACTGGCTCGGCCTGATGAAGGGCGATTTGGCGGAAGAGATCACCAAGGGCGGCAAGAGCTTTGTCCGCAAGCTCAATCCTGACCGCTCCTACACGACGCCCGCCGGCGGCACGCTGACCGTGCCCGGCCGCTCGCTGATGCTGGTCAGGAATGTCGGCCACCTGATGACCAACCCGGCGATCCTTGACCGCGACGGCAACGAGATTCCGGAAGGCATCTTGGATGCGGCGATGACGGCGCTGATCGCGCTGCACGATGTAGGGCCAAACGGCCGCCGCGCCAATTCCCGCGCGGGCTCGATGTATGTCGTGAAACCCAAGATGCATGGGCCCGACGAAGTCGCTTTCGCCGTCGAGATATTCGACCGCGTCGAAGCACTGCTCGGCATGGCCAGAAGTACCATCAAGATGGGCATCATGGACGAGGAGCGGCGCACCACCGTCAACCTCAAGGAGGCGATCCGCGCCGCAAAAGAGCGCGTCGTGTTCATCAACACCGGCTTCCTCGACCGCACCGGCGACGAGATCCACACCTCGATGGAAGCCGGCCCGATGATCCGCAAGGGCGACATGAAGCAGGCCGCCTGGATTTCCGCCTACGAGGCGTGGAATGTCGACATCGGGCTGGAATGCGGCTTGGCCGGCCACGCCCAGATCGGCAAGGGCATGTGGGCGATGCCCGATCTGATGGCGGCGATGCTGGAACAGAAGATCGCCCACCCCAGGGCCGGCGCCAACACCGCCTGGGTGCCGTCGCCGACGGCGGCGACGCTGCATGCCACGCACTATCACAAGGTCGATGTCCACGCCGTGCAGGCGGCGCTGAAGAACCGGCCCAAGGCGAATCTCGACGACATCCTGTCGGTGCCCGTCGCCGTGCGGCCGAACTGGTCGCCCGAAGACGTCCAGAAGGAACTCGACAACAACGCGCAGGGCATTCTTGGCTATGTCGTCCGCTGGATCGACCAGGGCGTCGGCTGCTCGAAAGTGCCTGACATCAACGATGTCGGCCTCATGGAAGACCGCGCCACGCTGCGTATTTCCTCACAGCACATCGCCAACTGGTTACACCACAGCGTGTGCAGCGAGGACCAGGTGATGGCGACGATGAAGCGCATGGCTGACATCGTGGACCGCCAGAACGCGGGCGACCCGCTTTACCAGCCGATGGCGGCTGACTTTGACAAGTCGATAGCCTTCCTCGCCGCCTGCGACCTGGTCTTCAAGGGCCGCGTCCAGCCCAACGGTTACACCGAGCCGGTGCTGCACGCGCGGCGGCTGGAACTGAAGGCGCAGCAGAGCTGAATAGGCCAGTGTCGTGTATGGGCGGCGGGTTTTCGGCCTGCTTTCTCCGGGGTGAGGCGTCAGGGAGCTGTATGGTCCAGGAGCCGGATGGTGGGATCGCGACGGTGTTCGGAGTTGACCCGATCGACGCCTTCCACCGTAATCGCAATCGTCCCGTTTTCCACTCTTGCTATCCAGCCCTTCGCTTTCAGATACCAGAGATGAAACTCGAGATGCTCTCGCGGACAGTCTGACAGACGTTCGAGCTCCACATCTCCGATCCCGGGATTGCCGACGTCGTGCCGGCGCTTCGCGTAAAGCAGCGACAGCAGCCTGGCCTGGATCACGACGTCACGCTCGATGCCTTTGGTGTTGCTAGCTTCCTCGGTCAATTCACGGCGAAGGCCGGCATGGTCCCTGTACGCGATGTCGTATTGTGCGCGTTTGACCGGATCCTTGAGCGTATTGTGGGCTTCCACGATTTCACTGAAACGGGCTTCATCGCCGGTTTCGCGATTGTCTGGATGATAGCGCATCGCAAAATAGCGAAATATGCGCTCCAGCGTTTCCGAATTGGCGTTCGGGCTGACTTCCAAAACTTCGTAATAATCAATGAACATAGCTCGCTCCCCGACCACACCATATTCGCATTGTCTAAATAAGGAATGTCAATGCGGGGGCCAGGACCTTGGTCCGACGCCGATGACATCCACGCTTTCTGGAAGAGGAAGAAAATGGCCGGCGTCCGGTCGGTGGGGGCCGTTGGGTGGTAAGGACGCCGGCCAAGCGGACAATCAGGTCCGCCGCATCGTGGAGATGATCGATTCGCGGAGGCCGGGTTATGGCGTGATCGCGGAATGCAATGTGGCGAGGCCGGCTTGTCGGCGGACCTACGCCGCCTGCGCCATCCGCTCCGAGCTCATGCGGTAGGAGATCGCTTCGGCCAGATGGATTCGGCCGACGGTTTCGCTTGCGTCGAGATCAGCGAGCGTTCGCGCCACCTTCAGCACGCGATGATAGGGCCGCGCCGAAAAGGCGAGCTTTTCGCTGGCGTCCTTGAGCAGCGACAGGCCGGCGGCGTCCGGCATGGCGATCTCTTCGATGACCGAGGGCGCGCAATGCGCGTTGGTGGTGGCGCGGGTGGCGCCGAGCCGCTCGAAGCGCTCGCGCTGGATGGTGCGTGCGCGTGCCACGCGCAGCGCCACATCGGCGCTTTTCTCCGCCCGGTCGGGCCGGATCAGGTCGCTGGCCGAGACCGCCGGCACTTCGATCCTGAGATCGATGCGGTCGAGCAGCGGACCCGAAATGCGCGCCTGATAGTCGGTACGGCAACGCTCGCCGCGCAGGCAGCGATAGCCCGGCTCGCCGGCCATGCCGCAGCGGCACGGGTTCATCGCCGCCACCAGCTGGATGCGCGCCGGATAGGTGACGCGATGGTTGGCCCGCGCGATCATGCAGTCGCCGGTCTCCAACGGCTGGCGCAACGCATCAAGCGTCTGCGGCGTGAACTCGGGAAACTCGTCGAGGAACAGCACGCCGTGATGGGCCAGCGACACCTCGCCCGGCCGCGCGCGGATACCGCCGCCGACCATCGCCGCCATCGAGGCCGAGTGGTGCGGCGCGCGGAACGGCCGCCGGTCGGTCAGCTTACCTTCGCCGAGCTCTCCCGCCACCGAGGCGATCATCGAGACTTCCAGAAGCTCCTTCGGCGCCAGCGGCGGCAGGATCGACGGCAGCCGCTGCGCCAGCATCGATTTGCCGGATCCCGGGGGTCCGATCATGAGCAGATTATGCCCACCGGCGGCGGTCACTTCCAGCGCCCGCTTGGCGGTCTCCTGGCCCTTGATGTCGGCGAGGTCAGGCAAATCCAGAGCGGCGGCATGGATGCCGGCTTCCGGCCGCGACAGCACCTGCGTGCCGCGGAAATGGTTGGCGATGGCGATCAGGCTGCGCGGCGCCAGAATGTCGAATTCCTTGCCCGCCCAGGCCGCTTCCGGCCCGCACGCGAACGGGCAGATCAGGCCCTTGCCCTCGGCATTGGCGGCGATCGCCGCCGGCAAGGCGCCGGCGACCGCGGCAATCGTG
>NZ_RZOL01000940.1:0-450 GCF_004022985.1 Mesorhizobium sp. M7A.F.Ca.ET.027.02.1.1
GAATATTCAGCTTCTGATCGGCAAGGTTTACCACTTTTCGCCGAATAAAGTAGAGCGACGCGGAGAGCGATCCGCCGCAGGCCTGAAGTTTATTCGTGGCGAGCGCCTGGGCAGGGCTCATCCCCACCGCCAGCAGTGCCGGAACGGTCAGCAAACCGCCCCCACCTGCCAGGGCATCGATAAAACCGGCTAACATCGCAACAAAAAACAGTGCCGCCAGCATCCACGGTGACACCATAAACAGATCGACGAAATTATCCATTAAAGTACATGCTCATCCAGTAGCGCCTGGCAGGAAGGCGGCAACGGAGGCGGTGTCTTCTTCTCAGGCTTAGAGGTTCCAGGTTTTGCCGGTTCAAACCAGCTTTGCAGTTCCGCACCGCAGCCATCGCCTGGCGGTGGTAGCGGCTGATCTTCACATTCCAGGCTGTTCGCCGGGCAGCGCAGACG
>NZ_RZOL01000941.1:0-449 GCF_004022985.1 Mesorhizobium sp. M7A.F.Ca.ET.027.02.1.1
CGATCATCCGCACCGCAAGGCTTTATGCCGACATGCGCGATGCAGAGAATTTCGGCGGCGACATGCCGGACCGTCTTCACGTCAACTTTCAGCGCGCCATGACGCGGATGCGGCAGATCCGGCAGCGGATCAGCCGCGCCGATGCCGCCGGTAGCCTGGTTTCCGAAGGCATCGACCTTTATTTCGGCGAAGCGCGGTTTTCCGGAAGGGACACTGTCACGGTCGCCGGACAAATCTTGCGTTTCAGGAAGGCGCTGATCGCGACAGGCGCGCGCCCGAGGCTGCCGACGATCCCGGGGCTTGCCGACGCCGGTTATCTCAGCAACGAGACCATGTTCGATCTCACGGAGTGCCCGAAGCGGCTTCTGGTCATCGGCGGCGGACCGCTCGGTTGCGAGGCGGCGCAGGCCTTCTGCCTGCTGGGCGCGAAGGTCATCCAGGCGCAGCGC
>NZ_RZOL01000942.1:0-449 GCF_004022985.1 Mesorhizobium sp. M7A.F.Ca.ET.027.02.1.1
TGGACAAGGTTTCAGCGGCTCGCAACACCCCTCAAGTAAGGCGGGCGGTGGTCCGTGCAGCTCAATATCTGCGAATGTCCACCGAGCGACAGACCTACTCCATTGAAAACCAGAGAGATGCGATCCGCGAGTACGCGGCTCTCATGGGTTACGACATCGTCGCCACATACGAGGATGCCGGCAGAAGCGGCCTCAACATCGAAGGGCGCCCGGCTCTGCGGCGGCTGCTGGCGGATGTCGAAAGTGGGCAAGCCGATTTCGAAACTGTCGTCGTCTACGACGTGAGCCGTTGGGGCCGCTTCCAGAACATCGATGAAAGCGCTTCCTACGAATACCGGTGCCAAAGGGCCGGCGTGCGGATCGAGTTCTGCGCCGAGCAATTCGCAAATGACGGCAGCGTCGGATCGGACGTGCTGAAGGCCATCAAGCGCAGCATGGCTGCCGAATAG
>NZ_RZOL01000943.1:0-449 GCF_004022985.1 Mesorhizobium sp. M7A.F.Ca.ET.027.02.1.1
GTCCTGAATCGCCATATTGTTCAGGTTGGGGTTATCGACCCGAATGTTGATGGTTTTGATCGGCATATGGCCGTTGGTGAGCGTGGTTTCGTGGTCCTTCGCCTCTTTGTCGACGTTAATGCGAAACAGGACGCGTACCAGCCACATGGAGAGCAGAATGCCGCAAATCCCAAACGGATAGGCCATGGCGTAGCTCATCCCCATCTGGTCGACAATGCCGGGTTCGATACCCAAATCGCGCAGGATTTGCTGCCCGGCACCGAGCGCAGGCGTGTTGGTGACCGCCCCGGAGAAAATGCCCAGCACCACGGGCAGCGGGATATCGAAGATTTTGTGCAGAATTGCGGTGACCAGCCCGCCCATCACCACAATGCCGAGGGCAAACAGATTGAGCCGTAATCCGGAGACCCGAAGTGAGGCGAAAAAGCCCGGTCCCACCTGAATGCCGA
>NZ_RZOL01000944.1:0-446 GCF_004022985.1 Mesorhizobium sp. M7A.F.Ca.ET.027.02.1.1
CCGCCGATCTACGTGCAGGAAAAGGTGCACCCCAAGGCGATCATCGACGAGTTGAAGCGCAGCACCAGCGCGAAACGGGCGAGCGAAACCGATGCGCCCGATCTCTTCGCCGATTTCAACGGGCTTACCGACCCGGAGGCACGGGCCGAGTTCTACCAGCATTCGCAGCACTGGACGAACCGTTTTGTCCTTGGCGATTCGCTGCAGGTGATGGCGAGCCTCGCCGAGCGCGAGGCGATGCGCGGCAAGGTGCAGTGCATCTATTTCGACCCGCCTTACGGCATCAAGTTTAGTTCCAACTGGCAGATCTCCACACAGTCCAGAGATGTCGATGATCGGAAGCGTGAAGGTGTCTCACGCGAGCCAGAACAGGTGAAGGCGTTCCGCGACACCTGGAAGGAGGGCATCCACTCCTATCTCACCTATCTGCGTGACCGACTAATGGT
>NZ_RZOL01000945.1:0-445 GCF_004022985.1 Mesorhizobium sp. M7A.F.Ca.ET.027.02.1.1
CCAGCTATCAGACCAAGTCCTGGGGTGTGCTCGCCAGCCAGGACGCCGCTTCAGAACGACAGATCACGACGGTAATGTGGAACAAGGGCTCGGTCGGGGTGGCGGCAAAAACCTGGCCTGACAAAGTCGAGCGCTGGTTCCAGGTTGACAGCCGTCAATTCGATGATCTCGGCCTCGAGGCGGTCCACGGCAAGGTGTTCGACCGCTATCCGGCGCTCTACGAGGTGACGGCCAAGATCCGCGGCATGGAGTCGACGTTCAACCTCGTCCCCATCCATCTGAAGGCCAAGGACGAGGGCAGCCTGCGCCGGCAGATGGCGGCGCGCCTGCTCGCCGAAGCGGTCGCCGAGCTCGCCCAGGACCCCGGCTTCGACAACGACTGGATCATCGGCGGCGACGCCAATGCGACCCTGGCATCCGGAGACCTCGACGCGCTGACCTCCGT
>NZ_RZOL01000946.1:0-445 GCF_004022985.1 Mesorhizobium sp. M7A.F.Ca.ET.027.02.1.1
GGATAAAGCGCAAAGTCGGCAGGCATGTGCAACGGCTGCTCGGAGCTTCCGGCGCCGATTGGCAGGCTCCGCTCGTCGGTTCGGTGCGGTTTGGGGATTTCGCACGCACCATGCCGATAAGCCGCTCATTTGGATATGATCGCGGCAAGCCAATAGATCGGTATTATATCGAGAATTTCCTACAATTGAATGCGGCCGACATACATGGCCGCGTGCTGGAAATCGGCGACAACAGCTACACGATGCATTTTGGCGGTGCTCATGTCGTCAAGAGCGACGTGCTGCATGTTGATCCCGATGATCCAAACGCGACCATCATAGGCGACCTGTCGCAGCCCGGAGTCCTGCCGTCAAACGCCTTCGACTGCATCATCCTCACGCAAACACTTCATCTGATCTTCGACATGTCGGCCGCCGTCGCTGCACTGGCCGAGGCGCTCAAGCC
>NZ_RZOL01000947.1:0-444 GCF_004022985.1 Mesorhizobium sp. M7A.F.Ca.ET.027.02.1.1
GGAATAGCGATGCTGCAACAGTCCGTTTCATAACGGGGCTCCTTTCACTCTATTGCGCGTTGCGTTGCATGATTTCCAAAGCACCCGCCGCCGCGTTGGCATTGGGAACCAGTGTGCTCTCTTCCGCGCCGCCCGATCCTGTGACTCGTTTGGCGCAGCCGGGCCACAAATGCTCCGGCACGTCCAGCCTGCCCAGGATGACGGGATCGCATGAGAACGGGTTTTCCGTGCCCTCACTGGTACCGAATTTTGACACCTGAGAGAGCTTGGTGTTGCGCTGCAGAAGACGGCCATTCAGCAGCTCGTTCACCGCTGCAGAACCCTGGATTAGCTGGTTGAGCAGGTCAGCATTCAAACTGCGCGCCGTGGAGTTTTCGTCACAGGCATCCATTTATTCTTCATTCGTAAAGAAAAAAGAAGAAAAAGTGTAGATGAGGATGGAAT
>NZ_RZOL01000948.1:0-444 GCF_004022985.1 Mesorhizobium sp. M7A.F.Ca.ET.027.02.1.1
GGTCTAATGCTGCTGGATGATACGTTGACCCACTGGCACACCAACGCGCGCCTGCTGCAGACCATGATTGGCTGGTGGCTGGATGCGCCGCCTGAGGACGGTAAGCTGGCGTTACCGTCGACGTTCAGCGAATCGCTGTACGACGTGCTGATGAACGCGCGCAACAAAGCCTGGCGGCAGACGCTGCATGCGTTACCTGCGGGGCATTACGTGGTGGCGGTTGGGGAGTTACAATTGTACGGAGAAGGGAATTTGCCGTCACTGTTAAAATAAAAAAATGGCCAATATTTCTATTGGCCCGTCAAAGAGGAATTTCATCGTTTTTATTATGCCGAAGGAGACCTTCGGTTGAGCCGATTGTCGCTCAAAGTGACCATCACTGCCAATACTATTGCGCAAGATGGTGCTATTTTTTAGACAAACGTCAGGCGTATGCTGTTGGCA
>NZ_RZOL01000949.1:0-443 GCF_004022985.1 Mesorhizobium sp. M7A.F.Ca.ET.027.02.1.1
GCTTTCAGACAGGTTTTTACGCCACACGATCGGGTCGCCCGGGATCAGCGGCGATTTCCAGATAACCTTGATCTCTTTCAGCTTGTCCGGCGCTGAGGTTTTCAGCTTGTCGAGGTTCTCGGTGTTATTGGTGGCAACGTCCACCTGCTTGTTGGCCACGGCCAGGGCGTTGGTTTCGTGGCTGGCGTTCACCGCGCGTTTGAAGTCGCTGGCGGAGGCGTTGTTTTTGGCGAAGACGTAGTAGCCGGGGACAAGGTAACCGGAGGTGGAGTTCGGGTCGCCGTTGCCGAAGGTTAGCTCTTTGCGTTTGGCGAGCATGTCGTTGAGGTTGTTGATCGGGCTGTCTTTGTTCACGATCAGCACGCTCCAGTAGCCCGGGGAGCCATCTGCCGCGACGGTCTGGGCAAAGACCTGGCCGTTCGCGCGGTCCACCGCTTCCATGG
>NZ_RZOL01000094.1:0-17340 GCF_004022985.1 Mesorhizobium sp. M7A.F.Ca.ET.027.02.1.1
CGAGAAGCCCGACTTCTCCTTCGAGACGAAGGCGATGGCGGAGGGGCTGTGGCCGGTTGCCGGGATGGACGAGGCCGGCCGTGGCCCCCTGGCCGGGCCGGTAGTCGCCGCGGCCGTGGTGCTCGATCCCGCCAACATTCCCGACGGCCTCGACGATTCCAAACGCCTCAGCCATCTGCAGCGTGAAGCCTTGTTCCTGCGAATTCTCGGCTCTGCGCAGGCGGTCTCAATGGCCTCCATCAGTGCCGAGGGTATCGACGGCAGCAACATCCTCAAGGCAAGCCTGGAAGCCATGCGCCGCGCCCTGGTAGGGTTGTCGGTCCGACCGAAGCTCGCCCTTGCCGATGGACGCGACGTGCCGCCTGGCCTGCCTTGTGAAGGGCGCGCGCTGATCAAGGGCGACCAGCGTTCGCAGTCGATCGCCGCCGCCTCGATCGTCGCCAAGGTGATGCGCGATCGCATGATGTGCGGCTGCGGCAACCATCACGACCGCTACGGCTTCGAAGTCCATATGGGCTACGCCACGCTTCGCCATCGCACGGCAATCGAGGCGCATGGCCCGGTGGCGCGGCTGCATCGCGTATCGTTTTCGCCGTTCAGACTGGGTGGCGCTGAAGTGGTTGAGGAAGAGAGCTTCGTCGGAATGGATAGCTGATCTCCCCCCTCGAGGGGGAGATGGCCGGCAGGCCAGAGGGGGTCGCCGCGCGTGAAGCGCCGACCTTATCTTTGCTGCAAAATGACGTCGCGCCCGGTCGAGCCGACCCCCTCTGTCGCCTTTGGCGACATCTCCCCCTCGAGGGGTGAGATTATCCCCGCCCACAACAAAAAAGCCGCCAGGTTGCCCGGGCGGCTTTCGATGATTGGCTAGCGGGACCCTCTAATTCAGCTTCGACTTCACGTCCGCAAGCGATGCCTTGAACAGATCGGCACCGGCCTTGGCGTCGATCTTGCCGGCAAGCAGCGCGCGCGCTGCCTCTACGGCGATGTCGACGGCGCTGGCGCGGACTTCGCTGATGGCGTCACGCTCGGCCTGGCCGATCTTCTGCTCGGCAAGCGCGGTGCGCCTGACAACATAGTCCTCGGTCTTCTTGTGCGCTTCGGCGGCAAGCAAGTCGGCTTCGCGCTTGGCGGCGGCGACGATGTCGGCGGCCTCCTGCTCGGCTTCCTTGCGCTTGCGCTGATACTGGCCAAGCAGTTGCTGGGCTTCCTCGCGCAGCCGGCGCGCTTCGTCGAGTTCGTTGCTGATCCTTTCGGCGCGGGCGTCGAGCGCCTTGGCGATCAGGCGAGGCACCTTGATGTAGACGGCAACGCCCAGGAAGATGACCAGGGCAACCGTGGCCCAGAGCGTCGCGAGAGATGTGGCGTCCATGATGCGCTCCTCACCGGGCCACGGATTTGACCGCGGCCGCGATCTCTGCCTTGCTGGCCTTGCCGCCAACCAGGGCTTCGACAATCGCCGAAGCGGTGTCCTCGGCGATGCTGCCGACTTCCTTCATGGCATTGGCCTTGATGGAAGAAATGCGGGCCTCGGCTTCGCCAAGCTTGGCGTCGAGCGCGGCCTCGACCTTCTTGCGAGCGGTGTCGGCCTCGGCCTTGGCCGCGTCGTTGGCCTGCTGGCCGATCGCGTTGGCCTTGGTCTTGGCTTCCGCCAGTTCCTGCTCGTAGGCAGCAACGGCAGCGTCGGCCTCGCCCTTCAACTTGGCCGCCTGATCGAGATCCTGCGTGATGCGATCGTTGCGGACATCGATGATGCCGCCGACGCGCGGCATCACAACCCGCTTCAGGAAGAGATAGAACAGCCCGAAGGTGATCGCCAGCCACAGAAGCTGCGACGGGAACGTCGCCGGATCGAATGGCGGAAACGTGCCATGCGCTTCAGCAGGCACACCGGTGCTGGAATGCGTGTCGCCTTCCGTAGCAGCGTGGCTGGTATCGGCTGATGGCGCGGACTCTTGCGCAAAGGCAGATGTCACGAACATGGACTATCCCCGAAATTCAGGCCCGCCGCTCGCGCGGCCGGCCTGTCCAATCTTCCCGAGTGCTCAGCCGAACAGGGCCAGAAGCGCGATGAGAAGCGAGAAGATGCCCAGAGCTTCGGTCACGGCGAAACCGAAGATCAAGCGGCCGAACTGGCCATCGGCAGCCGACGGGTTGCGCAGTGCGCCCGCGAGGTAGCTGCCGAAGATGTTGCCGAGGCCAATGCCCGCACCACCCATGCCCAGGCAAGCGATGCCGGCGCCGATGTACTTTGCTGCTTCTGCGTCCATTTGTTCAACTCCTTTGGATCTAAAATTCCGTTGCGATTCCATCCGGCGCCAATGTTGGAAATTCTTGGGCCGGAAACTTTTGGACTTAATGCCCCGGGTGCAGGGCGTCGTTGAGATACATGCAGGTCAACACGGCAAAGACGTAGGCCTGCAGGAAGGCGACCAGCAGTTCCAGCGCCGTCAGCGCCACCGCCATCGCCAGAGGCAGGATCGAGCCGGCGACGCCGACCGCGCCGAGCGCGCTCAGGCTGACCACGAAGCCGGAAAACACCTTCAGCGTGATGTGGCCGGCGAGCATGTTGGCGAACAGACGAACCGAGAGGCTGACCGGGCGCGACACGAAGGAGATCACTTCGATCAGCACCACCAGTGGCAGCAGGAAGACCGGCACGCCATGCGGCACGAACAGTTTCAGGAAACCGAGACCATGCTTCATGAAGCCGTAGACGACCACGGTTGCGATCACCAGCACGGCAAGGCCGAAGGTGACGATGATGTGGCTGGTGACGGTAAAGAAATACGGGAACAGGCCAAGCAGATTGGCGACGAGCACGAACATGAACAGCGAGAACACGAGAGGGAAGAACTTCATGCCTTGCGTGCCGGCGGCATCGCGCAACATGTTGCCGACGAACTCGTAAGCCATCTCGGAGACCGACTGAAGCCGCCCGGGAACCAAGCTGCGGCTCGACGTCGTGAGAAACAGGAATCCAGCCGCGACGATAACGGTTGCGACCATGAACAGTGCCGAATTGGTGAAAGACAGGTCATAGCCGCCGATGTCGATCGGAATCAGCTTGTTGATATGGAACTGGTGGATCGGATCGACCTTGTCAGCTGCCACGTTCAAACCCCGTCAATGCCGCGTACGGCCTCGTTACCATTACCGCACATGGTGCGCGGTCATTTCTTGTCGTCTTGGCCACGGCGCGATTTATCGCCCTGTCCAAATTCTGCCACAACGCCGGCGGAACGCATCACATTGAGCACTCCGGCGCCAAAACCAAGCAGCAGAAACACGATCAGACCCCATGGCGATGTCCCCGCCAGACGGTCGATGACCCAGCCGATGCCGGCACCCACCACCACCCCGGCGATAAATTCGCTGGAGAGTTTGAGCGCCTGACCGTAACCGGCCACACTGCCCGCTTTCGCGTCGTCTTTCCCCTCGAGCCGGCCCGGCCGCCTTGTCGCAAGCGAAGCTTCAAGGTCACGGCGGCGGCGCTCAAGATCGTCGTCGCGGATGTCGGGCTCATGCTGATTGCCGCGGCCGGTTTTTCCGGTTCCGTCTGGCCCATTCTTGTCGGCCATCGCAACCCCCCTGCCCGGTCAGACCGTCACCGTCCGTCCGCTTCTAAAGTCGCCGGCAACATAGTTAGAGGGTTTGCGCCCGTCAAGCCACGGGCGGAAGTTCATTGCCATGTATTTTAGGCAATAAAATCAATCAATTAGAAAGGTGCGACATCGTGCCCGCCATCATGACGAAGATGCATGGCGCGAATCCCCCGCGCAATGGCCCTTTGATCGGCGGCGCGCCACATCAAAGATCAGCGGCTGCTCCGCACTCAGCTCCAGCCGCCGCCATAGGTCCGATAGAAGATATGCAGGCCGATCTTGGTCATCTTCTGCATCGTGCGCGCCCAGCCGGGATGGACATATTGGGCGTAGTAGTGGGTCGACGATCCGACCTCCGGGATGAAGATCTTGCCGGCAGTGACGGCCATGGCGATCTCCTTGGCGGTCTTGTAGGCGGCTGGGCTATCGATGCGCTTCTTCCTGCCGTCGCAGGCGAAGGAGAACTGGCAACGGTTGAACCAGCTGTCGTTCTGGTAGACGACGCCGCAGATCGAATTCGGATAGGTCGGATTGCGGACGCGGTTGAGGATGACCTGGGCGACGGCGGCCTGGCCGCGCACGGATTCGCTCCTCGCCTCGAAATAGATGCCGTTGGCAAGGCATGCCTGCTCCTTCTGGGAGAAGACACTGGCGGGCAGCGGGTTCTGGATCCACGAATGATCGCCCTTGGCCATCGGCGGAATGAAGCGGCCCTCATTGGGCTGCTCGTCCTGAAGCAGGGCTTCGAAGGGCGATGCCTTGGCATAGTCAGGCTCGGACTGCGCGTAGGCGGTGGCCAGCACGTCCGGATGGTCGTTGTTGACCAGCGCTGCCAGCATGGCCGGCACGCCGGGATCCGGCTTCTTGTCCTCGCGCGCATGGAATGCCGCGGCGATCTGGATTTCCTTGCCTTTGATCTGCGGCTTGGCGAAAGCCATTTTCAGGCCGCTGTCCATGCTGGGCCGCAGCAAGGAGGAGGTGCGCTCGAAGATCGAGCCGGCGTTGAAGTTCTTCGGCGGTGCGACGGGAGACATCTGGACGATGCGCCCTTTCTTCTCGGCGCGCACGACGCGGTCCTCATCGGGCGTGCCGCTGACCTTGCCGCCCTTTCCGCGAAACGACACGTTGCCGACACCGGCCAGGTGGACACCCGATCCGGAGATGGAGCCGGTGACATCAGAATCGACAAAGGGCATCTCGGCAGCATGGGTCGAGCCGGCGACGGATTTCTCGACATAGGAATTCCAGCGGGTGTTCGCTTCGAGGCCGGAGACAAGGCTCGTCATGTCCTGATAGGCGACGATGGTCGGAAAGCCGATCCAGATGCCGAGACCGATGACGAACGGGGGCAGAAAGCCACGTCTTCTCTCACCGGCGGCGGCAACCAGCCGCTTCAACACACGTCGATGCACGGAACACTCTCCAGGAACGCGACAGACCCCACTGGAGAGCAAAATGATGCATTAACCTTGATGGGACGTTAACGGCTTCGATCGGACTGTTCTCAGCCGGCTTCAGGTCGTGGTTCCGAAGTCGGGCGGTTTTGCGGCCGAACTCAGGCCGGACGCAGGAAGATCGGCCGGGCGATCAGCGCGCAGATGGCGGCCGCCAGCCAGACGCCGGACCAAGACCAAAGGTGCAAGAGCCCCGGAATGGCCACCGGCACCAGGAAGAAGCCTACGAAAACAAAGGTGTTGGCAAGGCTGAGCGCGGTCCCGACATGGCTGGCCCCGGCAAGGGTGGCAAGCTCGGTGTAGGCGACACCGTGCCAGGCGGAGACCGAGATGCCTGCGACAATAAGCACGACTGGAAGGACAGCCAACCAGATGAGCTGGCCGCCCGGAACGGTTGGGCCGAACAGGACCAGCAGCCAAAGCATGGCGAAGGCAAGGGCGCTGAACGCGCTGCACAAGCGAAGAAATTGGCGGCGGTTGCCGTGACGGTCGGTGAAGCGGCCGCTCCAGATGCGCATGACCATGGCGCCGATCTGAACGGCGGCGAGGCTCGCGCTGATTGCCGCCGTTCCCAACCCAACGAAATCGTGCAGGAATACGGAGGCGAAGGTGAGCACGGCCACCTGCGGAAAGCAGAGCAGGCCGATGGCGGTCGCGATACGCCAGACATCGCGATTGCGCAGCGGCGCCGGTCCGACCGCAGCCGAAGCGAGATGGCCCTCGCCCGCCGTCGGCGGCTCGTGCAGCCAGCGCCAGGCGAACAGGGCAGACAGAGCGGATGCGCCCGCCAGCACCCCGAACACCGCGCCAAAGCCGAAAGCCAGCGCAAGCGAGGGCAGCACGAGCGCGCCAAGGCCACCGCCAAGCGGCACCGCCGTCTGCCTGATGCTCATGGCAAAGCCGCGCTCGTTTTCCCGAAACCAGCCCATGATGGCGCGGCCGCTCGAACCGTTGACGCTGCCGCCGAGCAGTCCGGTGATGAGCAGGCTCGCGGAGAGCAGCGTGACGCCGGGAATACCGGCCTTTGTCGGCACAACCAGCATCGCCATGGCCAGGAGCCACACCGCCGTCGCGCCGAGCCCGATCAGGAGCACGCGGCGATCGCCCCAGCGATCGGTAAGCAGGCCCCAGGGCAGCTCGCTGAGCGCGACCCCCAGCCCGAGAAGGCCGAGCGCCAGGCCGAGCTCGGCATTGCCCAAATGATAGCCCTGGCGAAGAACGACCGCCGTCGCCGGGATGCCGGAGAACGTAGCCGAGAAGGCGGCATTGGCGGCAACGCCGATGCCCAGAACCTTCCAGCGATGGCCCGGCTTGAAAACCCTCCCGGCGGAACCGGTATCTTCCAGGAGCTTCGGCGACTGCCGATCGGTGCAATTGACGATGGCGGACATGATTTCATTTCCCGTGCTGGCCAGTGGTCCGGCCTTGACGATCTGTCCCTACCGCCATAATTTCATCCTGAAAATCAGGAAGTTTTGAACTTACAATCCTGAAAATCGGGACTTCAGACATGCGACGCGTAACTTTCGACCTCGACGTCCTGCGCAGTTTCGTCACCGGTATGGAGCTGGGCAGCTTTGCCAAGGCCGCTGACCGGCTTGGCCGGTCGACGTCGGCGGTCAGCGCGCAATTGAAGAAACTGGAAGAACAGGCGGCGACGCCGATCTTCCGCAAATCAGGACGCGGCCTCGCTTTGACCGAGGCCGGCGAGACCATGCTCGGCTATGCGCGCCGGCTGATCGAATTGAATGACGAGGCGGCATCCGCCATCCATGATGTCGAGCTGGAAGGCTGGGTACGGCTCGGCTTGCAGGAAGATTTCGGCGAGGCGGTGCTGCCGGACGTGCTCGGCCGATTTGCCCGGGCGCACCCCAAGGTGAAGATCGAAGCCAGGATCGCACGCAGCCACGACCTTGCTGAAAGGGTCATGTCAGGCAGCCTCGACATCGCGCTCGCTTGGCACTGCGGCGAAACGCTGCCCTACAGCCAGCATGTCGCCGATGTGCCGATGCGCTGGATCGGGCCGGCAAAGCGCATCGAGACCAGCCTGCGCGACGGTGAGCCGCTGCCGCTGGTGGCGCTCGAAGCGCCATGCCTTCTGCGCACGGTGGCAACCGAAACGCTCGACCGCGCCGGGCTGTCGTGGCGGATGGCCTTTTCCAGCCCGAGCCTTGGCGGCATCTGGGCAGCCGTGGCGGCGGGGCTGGGGCTGACGATCCGCACCGACATCGGCCTGCCGGCCAGCGTCAGCGCGATGACGCCGGAGATCGCCGGGCTGCCGGCATTGCCCAAAATGGCGTTGGTGCTGCACCAGAAGGATGCTGAACTGGATCCGGTGGCAGCGCGGCTGGCCGACATATTGTTGCAGGCGGCGTTGCAGGCGCTGCCACGGGACGAGCGGTTGAAGGAGGTCGCTTAGACAGCCGGAACAGGTATCCAGTGTCGCGTTCCGTCCCCTCTGTCCTGCGGACATCTCCCCCGCAAGGGGGGAGATTGGATGTCGCGAGTGCTCTCGCGAATCTTCAACGTTGCAAGAAAGGCGCCGTCAGAACGAACTGCTGATCTCCCTCCTTGCGGGGGAGATGGCCGGCAGGCCAGAGGGGGGTGCTGTCCCGCCAATTTTGCGGAGAATTCCCGCGAGCAAAGGGGCTCATTCGAGCCCGACCGCTTATTTGCGCTTGTTCGACCTACCGGCGAACGGATTGTCCGACGTGCGCAGCGCAATGCGGATCGGCACGCCGGGCATGTCGAAGGCTTCGCGCAGGCTGTTGGAGAGATAGCGGACATAGGATTGCGGCATCGCATCGGGCCGCGAGCACTGGACAACGAAACCCGGCGGCCGGGTCTTGGCCTGGGTGACGTACTTGACCTTCAGCCGGCGTCCGGCCACGGCAGGCGGCGGGTGGTGCGCCAGGATGCCTTCCAACCAGCGGTTGAGCTTGCCGGTCGAGACGCGGCTGTTCCACACCTTGTGCGTCCTGATGACGGCATCCATCAGCTTGTCGAGGCCGCGCCCGGTCTCGCCGGAGACAGGTACGGCCTGGAGGCCGCGCGCCTGGGGAAGAAGCCGTTCCGTCTTCTCTCGCAGTTCGGCCAGAAGCTCCTGGGGATGGTCGATCAGATCCCATTTGTTGAAGGCGATCACCGGCGCCCGGCCTTCCCTGATGATCAGGTCGGCGATCTGCAGATCCTGCTTCTCGAAGGGGATGGTGGCGTCGAGCACGATGATGACGATCTCGGCAAACCGGATGGCGCGCAGACCGTCCTGCACCGACATCACTTCCAGCTTTTCATGAATCCTGGCCTTGCGGCGCATGCCGGCCGTGTCGAACAATTTCAGGCGGCGACCATGCCAATCCCAGTCGACCGAGATCGAATCACGGGTAATGCCGGCTTCCGGTCCGGTGAGCAGCCGCTCTTCGCCGATCAGCGCGTTGATCAGCGTCGACTTGCCGGCATTGGGACGGCCGACGACAGCGATGCGCATTGGCTTGGTGTCGTCATAGGTGTGCTCGGCATCCGGATCGGCGATATCCTCGCCGATCAGAACCTCGCCGGCAGCAACGTCTTCGTCTTCGCCTTCTGCTTCGCCGAAGGCGCGCGCTTCGCCGAGCGCGCCGATCACGGCGTCGCGCAAATCGGGCATGCCCTGGCCATGCTCGGCCGAAACAGGGATCGGCTCGCCAAGGCCGAGTTCCCAGGCTTCCAGCATGCCGCCCTGGGCGCCCTTCGCCTCGGCCTTGTTGGCGACCAGCACGACCGGCTTGCCGGACTTGCGCACGATCTCGGCGAAGGTCCTGTCGTCAGGCAAAAGCCCAGACTTGGCGTCGATGGTGAAGAAGATCAGGTCGGCCTCGCGGATGGCGATCTCGGTCTGCGCACGCATGCGGCCGGGCAAGGTCGAGGCGCCAGCGTCCTCGAAGCCGGCGGTGTCGATGACATCGAAGTGCAGGTCGTAAAGCTTGGCGGCATGGACGCGACGGTCGCGGGTGACGCCCGGCGTGTCGTCGACGAGCGCCAGCTTCCTTCCCACCAGCCGATTGAAAAGAGTCGATTTGCCGACGTTAGGTCTGCCGATGATGGCGACTTTGAAGGTCACGACGCACTGCCCGACCCGCGGATCAGCTCGGACATCAATGTTGCGCGCTCGCGGGTGTTGCGCGGGGCGCCGTCATCGGCGGCGATCTGGTCGAACAGTTTCAGCGCATCCTGCGTCTTGCCTTCCTTCCAGGCGGAAAGGCCGAGCGCCTCGCGCGCCGTGTGGCGCAGCGTGTTGGTGTCGGATGTCAGCGCCTCGACACGGCTGGAGACGTTGGCAAAGGAACCATGGTCGACGAGCAGCAGTGCTGCCCGCAGCCGCGCCATGTCGCGAATTCCCTGGGGAATGGCCGTATCCGCGGCGACTTCGTCGAAATCCTTGACGGCGGCGGGGACATCGCCCTTGTTCGCTTTGACGGTCGCGCCGCGCATGCGGGCGAGCAGCGGATAGGCGCCGTAGCCATCCTTCTCCAACTGATCGAGCGCAGTCAGCGCCTCATCGTTCTTGCCGTCATTGGCGAGCTTCAGTGCCTGCGAGAACGCATCGCCCGAGCGGTTGGCGCGCGTCTCGTCCCAATAGCGATAGCCGACGAAGGCGGCGGTGCCGAGCACCACGAGGATCGCAACGACGATCAGGGCGGGCCCGAAACGGTCCCACAGCTTCTGCGCCTGTTCGCGACGGATCTCGTCATTGACTTCACGGATAAAACTGTCGTCGGACATCAAATCAAACCATTCCTGCCCCGTCGGGCCTTGTCAGCCCGCGTTTTAGCGAAATTTTGCCGGCATGGAAGGGGTTCAACCGGAAAATCGCCTATTGTCCGGGGCAAACGGATGTTTGCCCCGGACAGGCAGCCGAAAAGGCCAATCGCACCCACGCCACATTTAGGCGATAGCCGGCTTGCAGACATTCCCCGAGTGAAGATCAGATTGCCTATGCTTCGTCCGTTCCGCGTTGTTGCGTTTTCGCTTGCGGCACTCGCCGCTGCCGGTGGGGCTTTGGCCGATCCACCGGCGCCGGCAAAGCCGAAACAGGTCGTCATCATCTCGTTCGACAGCGCGCGCGACATTTCGCAGTGGAAACGCAGCCGGGCACTGGCTGAGCGCACCGGCGCACACTTCACCTATTTTCTCTCCTGCGTCTTCCTGCTGTCAACGGAGACACGCAAGGAATACACCGCACCGGGCAAAGGCGCCGGCAAATCCAACATCGGCTTTGCCGCCTCGAAGCAGGAAGTCACCGAGCGGCTCGAACAGATCGGCCTTGCCGCGCATGAAGGCCACGATATCGCCAGCCATGGCTGTGGCCATTTCGACGGCAAGGACTGGAGCAAGGCCGACTGGCTGAAAGAGTTCAGTTCGTTCGAGCACATTCTCGAGAACGCCTATGCGATCAACGGCATTGCACCCGAACCACAGGGCTGGCGCGATTTCGCGCGGCATGCGGTGGTCGGCTTTCGCGCGCCGTATCTGTCGACCGGCAAGGCGCTCTATGAAGCGCTGCCGGCGGCCGGATATCAATTCGATGCCAGCGGCGTCTCGCAAGGCCCTGCCCGACCGACGGCCAGCAACGGCATCGTGCACTTTTCGCTGCCGCAGATTCCGGAAGGACCGAAGTCGCGGCCGGTGATCGCCATGGACTACAATCTGTATGTCAGGCATTCCGGCGGCTTCGAGCGGCCAAGCCAGGCGGACGAGTTCGCCAACCGGACCTATGCTGCCTTCCGCGCCGCTTTCGACAGGCAGTATGCCGGCAAGCGCATTCCGCTTGAGCTCGGCTTCCACTTCGCGCTGATGAATGACGGCGCCTACTGGAACGCGCTGGAGCGCTTTGCCGGCGACGTCTGCGTCAAAGCCGATGTCGAATGCATCAGTTTTCGCGATTATGTTTCGCGACAGGACGCTGGCCAAAGGCAGGTCTCGGTCGGCGGCTGAGCCGCCAACTTTCACACCCCAGTCAAGCTGGATCGGGCGCCTGCGCCTGGCGGTCGAGATAGCGTTGGTCGATTTCCGGCAGCGGCTCGCCATGCAGAGTGGCTTCGAAAGCGCGCAGACGCTTGTAGATCGAGATCAGCTCAACCACAGTTGGCCACGAGTTTACAAGATACTGGAACGACGATGTCACTTGGGAGAACGCATTGCTGATTTGATTCAACAAACCTAAAGTGATCGCACCAGCCGCAATGGACGGCGCCATCAATATCAAAGAGAATATGTTGTTCGTTTGCAAATAGAGGTAGCGAAATACGTTGAAATACACGTAGTGAAAATACAGCCTAAAATAGTTTCTTCTTACATTTCCAAACAATTCCCTCACAGCAGGTGGCTGTGCTCGATTCGGGTCATCTTCACCAAGGACCAATTCTTTTCGATAAGCCGCCTCAACGCGCTGGTTCCGGAACTGAAGCCCAGGCAATTTAACGCCGACCACAGCCAGAAGCACGGTGCCAAACAAGGCCCAAAAAATAGCCGACAATAGCAGCGGATGCGGTATCACACCCACGATCGGCAATTCCGTGATGTGAACCGACAGGGCTATGAGCAGCGGAGTGAAGGCGATGAGGGTCATCACCGAGTCAATCAAATTGCCGCCGAGTTGCTCCATGATCGTGGAGAAACGCATCGTGTCTTCCTGGACACGCTGTGAGGCACCCTCAATATGCCTCAGCTTCTGCCAGTTTTCCATGTAAAACTGGTTCATTGCAGTGCGCCAACGGAAGACATAGTGACTTACCAAAAATACAGTAAGCGCACTGACCACCACCGCTACACCGGCAATTCCCATGAATGTAGCAATCTGCCAGTAGATATCGGCAGCGGTGATCTTTATTTTTCCCGAAATGGTATTCTGGATCAGATCCCAAAATGGCCCGTACCAGTTGTTGATGGCAACGCTCACCTGAACCTGGAAATAGGTGATGAAGAGGATCAGCACAGAGCCGAGAATGGACCAGATCTGCCATGGGTGTGGCGAATACCAAGCCCAAAAGGCGTAGAAGAGCGCCACTACGACGGCAAAATATACGTAGAACCATAGAAACGGCAGTGACCAGAATGATGAGACACCGATGATCGGCGGCGCATCGGGAGCAGCTGGAGGCATACCGAAAACACCACCAAAATGTTCCCCTGCGTAGAACCAGAGCAAGACGGCAAGCAGGCTCCAGACGACCGCCGAGCTAAAAAACAGCTTCGGCTTTGGAAAAAACGATACGAACACTGTGGCGAATTCCTCGATCTGGGCGCAAATCAGCTGACGACAGCGGGCATAAAGTCACACATTAGAGGGAAAGAGAATGCCCGTGCCCGATGCCCGGCACAGCAAGCTCACAATCATGGCGATTTTGGCGCAGCCGACCATGTGATGGCGCCGGAGACGACCAGCACGATTGCGGCGGTGATCGAGGCGAGGAAGAAATCGCCGGACATCTGCGCCAGAAATCCGGCCGCGACCGGCCCGATGATCTGGCCAAGGCCGAACGCAGCCGTCATCAGGGCAAAGATCCGGCGCGGCGCGCTTGGCGCCTGCTGCCGGGCGGCCTGCAGGCCAAAGGCGGTGATGGCAATGAAGGTGCCGCCGAGCAGCACGCCGGCAAGCAGCGGCCCGGTGGCTCCGCCGATGGCGACGCTGGCGGTGACGCCGGCAACTTCGATGAAGCACGCCAGCGCATAGGCGGCATATAGGCCGGTCCGCGCCGCGATCTTCTGCCAGAACCAGACCGAGGGAAAGCCCGCAAGACCGGCGACCATCCACACCATGGCCTCGAAGATGCGGCTGCCGCCGCCTTGCCGGACGATGGCCACCAGGAATGTCGCCGTCACCACATAGCCAAAGCCGAACAGGCCGTAGGCGATGATGACCTTGACCAACGACCGGTCCATCCGCAGTGCCGGCTCGCGGGGGACTTCGCCGTTGCCGAGCGGACCCTCATTGACCAACAGGGCCACGAGGACGAAACCGCAGGCCGAAATCGCCGCCGACCACAGCCAGCCTGCCGCCCAGCCCGAATGCTCGGCGACCAGCACCGCCATCATCGCCGCCGATGCCGCTATGCCGAGCCCGACGCCGCCGAAATGCCAGGCCTGCAGGTCGTTGCGACCGGCAGCCGCGATATGGCTGAACACGATGCTGGCCATGAACACCATGACGAAGGCGCTGGCCAGACCGGCCAGAAAGCGGATGGCGAGAAAGGCCGCCATCGCTTCGGTCAGCCCCATCAGCGCGGCAAGGACCGCACTGGCGCCAAGCCCCGCCAGCATCAGCAGGCGCTCGCGCCCATGCGCCCAGCCGCCCGCCGCCGCCAACGCGCCGACGAGGTAGCCGAGATAATTGGACGACGCGATCCAGCCGGCATCGGCAGGCGACAGATGCAGTTCCTGCATCATGCCAGGCAGGATCGGCGTGTAGACGAAACGGCCGATGCCCATGGCAATCGCCATGGCAATCATGCCGGCGAAGGCGAAACGCAGCGCTGTCGAGGTGGCCGATGTCATTGCACTGCACAATAAGTGCAGGGATCGCTGAAACAATCGCCATCTGTTGGGCCAGTGCGTGCGCGGGACGCGGTGCTCGCCTCGACTTTCCCCAAGCCGAACGCTTCGCGCCTGCTCAGCAGCGACCGCCGGCGCGCAATGAACCCCTCTCGTGCACCGTCCGCCGTGCCGTCAACCTGAACGGCACATCGCCCAGTTCGCGCTCCGACATGGTGTTCAGCACCGGATGCGAAAGCGGATCGATCAGCCATCTCTGCGCCTCGCTGTCCCGGCGCGGCTCATACGGCCTGCTCGCAGTGAAAAAGGCCTTCAGCGACGACGACAAAATCCCAACATTTCCGGCTCCACAGGTCTGTCTCTTCCGACAAAATCTGCCGTTTCGATATGCCTTTCAATTGAGATTTCAGCCGGATCAGTTTAGAAAAACTCAATGGCCATGCTCAACCGCGTCCATCTCAACGGCCTCCGCGCCGTCGAAACCGTTGCCCGTCTCAGATCGCTGGCGGCGGCGGCCGGTGAGCTCAACGTTTCCGTCAGCGCCGTCAGCCAGCAGATCAGCCGTACCGAAAAACAGCTCGGCCAAGCGCTGTTCGAGCGAACGGCGAGCGGTCTGGTGCTGACCGAATTCGGCGCCGTCTTCGCGGCCCGCCTCGGTGCTGGATTTCGTGAGCTTTCCCAGGCCGTGGCGCTGGCCGACGAGGCGACGCAATGCACATTGGTGGTTTCGGTGGCGCCGGCCTTTGCCTCGAAGTGGCTGTTGCCCAGGCTATCTCGCCACTTCGACCGGCATCCCAACGTGCTGCTGCGCATCGACGCTTCGGTGCGGCTGGCCAATCTCGATCACTCGGACATCGACATCGCCATCCGGCTTGGCGACGGCAAATGGCCTGGCGGGCGGGCGGAACTGCTCTTGGCGCAGGAAGTCTTCCCGGTCTGCGCGCCGGCGATCGCCCAAAAACTGAAGTCGATCGAGGATCTTGCCCAGACCTGCGCGATCACCGACGAGCGGGCGATGATCAACTGGGAAAGCTGGTTCGAGACGGCCGGTGTTCCATCTGTCACCTTCCTGAAAGGTGCGCGTTTCACCGACCCGATGCTGTGCCTGGAATCGGCGATTGCCGGTCATGGCGTGATGCTGGGCTGGCAATTGCTTGCCGCGGATGCGCTGGCCGACGGGCGGCTGGTGGCGCCTTTCGGAATCCGCGCCCAGAGCGGGCTCGGCTATTGGCTGGTGACCTCCAGCACCAAGGCCGAAAGCCGCAAGGTCCGGGACTTCAAGGCCTGGATCAGGGAAGAGATCGAGGCAACCATGGCGCGGTTCGGGTCCGTAAACCCAGAACCCGCCGGCGCGATCGCGGTGGAAAGGACGGAGGCACCGAGCTATGTAGAGTCGGACATCAAACTACGACAGGCAGGATCATGACCACACATTCGCGCGGCGTTTCCGCATCGATCGACCCGGTGAAGCTCGACAGGCTGGCGGAAGTCGCCATCAAGGTCGGACTGCAATTGCAGCCGGGGCAGGATCTGGTGCTGACTTCGTCGATCGCGGCACTGCCGTTGACCAGGCGGATCGTCGAGCACGCCTACAAGGCCGGCGCCGGGCTGGTGACGCCGATCTTCAACGATGACGAGATGACGCTGGCCCGCTACCGCTTCGGCGCCGCTGCGAGCTTCGACCGCGCCGCCGGCTGGCTTTATGAAGGCATGGCGAATGCCTTTGCCAACAATGCGGCCAGGCTTGCCGTACGCGGCGAGGATCCGTCGCTGCTCTCCGCACAGGATCCGGCGAAAGTGGCGCGCGCCAACAAGGCGAATTCGATGGCCTACCAGCCGGCGCTGGAAAAGATCACCGGCTTCGACATCAACTGGAGCATCGTCGCCTATCCGGACCTCGCCTGGGCCAAACAGGTCTTCCCCGGCGATGCCGACGATGTCGCGGTCGTGAAGCTCGCCGATGCCATCTTCGCCGCGTCGCGGGTCGATGTTGAGGACCCGATAGGCAATTGGAAGGCGCACAACGCGGCGCTTCGCAGCCGCACCGAATGGCTCAACGGCCATAATTTCCATGCGCTGCACTTTACCGGACCCGGCACCGACCTGACCGTTGGACTGGCGGACGGCCATGAATGGATGGGCGGCGCCTCGACCGCCAAGAACGGCATCACCTGCAATCCCAACATCCCGACCGAGGAGGTCTTCACCACGCCGCATGCAAGGCGGGTCGAGGGTCATGTCTCCTCGACCAAGCCGCTGTCCTACCAGGGCACGCTGATCGACGACATTTCGGTGCGTTTCGAAGAAGGCAGGATCGTCGAGGCCAAGGCATCGAAGGGCGAGGATGTGCTGAAGAAGGTGCTCGATACAGATGAGGGCGCGCGCCGCCTCGGCGAAGTGGCGCTGGTGCCGCATTCCTCGCCGATCTCGGCAAGCGGGCTGTTGTTCTTCAACACGCTGTTCGACGAGAACGCCGCCTGCCATATCGCGCTCGGCCAGTGCTATTCGAAGTGCTTCGTCGACGGCGCCTCGCTCAGCCAGGACGAGATCGCGGCGCGCGGCGGCAACAAGAGCTTCATCCACATCGACTGGATGATCGGTTCGGACAAGATCGACATCGATGGTGTCCACAAGGACGGCGCCCGCGTGCCCGTCATGCGCAAGGGTGAATGGGCTTGACCGTACGGAGGGTGCGATGGCCTTCGACCTGGCGGTCAAGCGTATCTACGAGCCACCCGCGCCCGATGACGGGCAGCGGGTTCTGGTCGACCGCATCTGGCCGCGCGGTGTCAGCAAGGAAGACGCTGCGCTGACGCTGTGGTTGAAGGACATCGCACCGAGCGACGACCTGCGAAAGTGGTTCGGCCATGCGCCGGCGCGCTGGCCGGAGTTTCAGGAGCGGTATCGTGCTGAGCTGGACGGGAACGGCGAGGCGGTGAGTGAATTGCGAGGCTTGATCAGCCACGGCAAGGTGACGCTGCTCTATGGCGCGCATGATGAAGCGCATAACAATGCGGTGGCGCTGGCGGGGTATCTCAGCGCAAGCGCTCACAATTAGCCATCGTTAGCCAGACCTTCGTCATCTTCGGGCTTGACCCGAGGATCCATGCCGCGACCTCAGTCGAAAGGCGCAGCGGAGCAGAATCTGCACCGTTGCAACACGGATAGATCACGGCATGGATCCTATGGTCTGCGCTGCGTCGCTCCGCTCCTTGCTTCGCCATAGGATGACGAAGTGAGGTGTATGCGCTGCCCTACTTCACCACCGCCTCATAAACATCAGCCTTGAACCCCACCAGAATCCGATCCCCAACCTCCAGCACCGGTCGCTTGATCACGGTCGGCTTGGCCAGCATCAGCGCCTTGGCCTTCTTTTCGTCGAGGCTCTGCTTGTCGTTGTCCGGCAGCTCGCGAAACGTGGTGCTACCCCTGTTGAGCAACTTTTCCCAGCCGACCTTGCCAACCCAGCCATCGAGCCGCTTCGCGTCCAGTCCCTCTGCCCTGAAATCGTGAAACCGGTAGGCCACGTCATGGCCATCCAGCCAAACCCGTGCCTTCCTGACCGTGTCGCAGGTGGTGATGCCGTACATGGTGATCGTCAAAACAGTGGCCCTTCGGATTTCGAATCTGACCGCAGATTAGGGACGCTCTGCGCGCTTTGCCAGCGCTGCCCCGGCAGGCCTTCGGTTTTGCCCTTGCCAACACTAAGGAATTTCCCTAAGTGTTTTGACAGCGCCTCAGGACCAACCAATGAC